>JASJGW010000291.1:0-22727 GCA_033791305.1 Gammaproteobacteria bacterium
GCTCCTGTGGTGTCCCGCAGCAGCGTTGACGTGCTTGACAAGGACTATGGCCATTGCCTGCGCACGGTGCCTTGCTGCGAAACACCACAGGAGCGCTGAACAAGGCAATATCATCTTGAAGGAGTACTAGTGTGGTGTAACGAATACGTGCACATATCAATGAATCAAGGTTGGGTGCGTTGTGCGCGTTGGAAATAACATGCAAGCTGTTGGTTCCTGGTGCGCATGGCACCCCTACAGGCTCGGATTAATCCGGTTCTGTAGAATCAAACAATACCTTATTGCTTTACCCGCCAGTGCAGTGTCTCGCCGGCAAACAGCGGTATCAGTGAGGACCCACTCAAGGGATAACTGTCCGGCACCTGCCAGTCCTGTTTTTCCAGGGTGATGCTGCCCGTGTTGCGTGGCAGGCTGTAAAAGTCAGGTCCAAAATGACTGGCGAAGTCTTCCAGCCTGTCCAGTGCCCCCGCGTCTTCAAATGCCTGTGCATACAGCGCCAGTGCGGCATGTGCCGTGTAGATGCCGGCGCATCCACAGGCCGATTCCTTGCGCTCCCTAGTGTGTGGCGCGCTGTCACTGCCGAGAAAGAATTTGCTGTTGCCGCTGGTCGCTGCCGCAAGCAGGGCCTCACGGTGTGACTCGCGTTTCAGGACCGGCAGGCAGTATGCATGTGGTTGCAGGCCACCCCTGAACATGGCATTACGGTTTAATAGCAGGTGATGCGCGGTGATGGTGGCGGCGACAGTTTCCGGTGCCCCGGTAACAAATTGAATGCCTTCCCGTGTCGTGACGTGTTCCAGTACCACCCTGAGTTTCGGGAACTTCTCGGTGAGCGGTTCCAGGTGCCGGCGGATGAAGACCGATTCGCGATCAAAGACATCAACGTGTGGATCGGTGACTTCGGCATGTACCAGTAACGGCAAACCCTGTTCTTCCATGGTTTCCAGTACGGTATAGGTCTTGCTGATATCGGTAACGCCGGCAGCAGAGTGTGTGGTGGCGCCTGCCGGGTACAGTTTTACGGCCTGTACCAGCTTGCTTGCCCTGGCCTCGATAATGTCATCTGCCGTGGTCTGGTCGGTCAGATACAGTGTCATCAGAGGGGTGAAACGGACACCCTCGGGCACGGCTGCAAGGATATGTTCCCGGTAGGCGATGGCCTGCCTGGTGGTGGTCACCGGGGGTTGCAGGTTTGGCATGATGATGGCTCGGCCAAACTGTTGCGCAGTATGCGGTACCACCTCACCCAGCGCGTCAGCGTCGCGCACATGCAGGTGCCAGTCGTCCGGGCGTGTCAGAGTCAGCTCCATTCGGCATCCATCACGGACTGCTGCAGTAGCAGGTTCAGTGTATAGCGGACCCCGAAGCCGGTGGTGTCGGTCGGGATATGTCCGAGTCCGCCCTTGTGATTGCTGGCGGCAAGGTCAACATGAACCCAGTTGGTTTTTTCGTCTACAAAGCGGTTCAGGAAGCGTGCGGCCAGGATATGATCGGCGTCACCTTCCAGGGTGCATTGCAGGGTGTCGGCAATGGTTGATTTCAGCGATTCGTCGAAGTCCTTGTCGAGCGGGAATGGCCATACCCGCTCACCACTGTCACGCCCGGCGTTTGTCAACGGGAAGTGCAGGGCATCACGGTTACTGAACACGCCACTGTAGCGAGAGGATAATGAATAGATGCAGGCGCCGGTCAGGGTGGCATAGTCAATCAGTAGGTACGGTTTCTCCTTGCTGGCCAGTGCGAGGGTGTCGGCCAGTACCATGCGGCCCTCGGCATCGGTGTGTTTGACCTCGATACTTGTGCCATTGCTGGCAATGACGACATCATTGGGCTTATAAGCCCGGCTGCCAATGTGATTTTCTGCCAGTGCGAGCCAGCAGTCGACCGGGTGATCAAAGTCAAGACGCGTCAGGGCGAGCAGGGTCCCCAGTGCCACGGCACTCCCTTGCATGTCTTCATGCATACCGTTCATATAGCGGGCTGTTTTGACATTAACACCACCGGTGTCAAAGCAAATGCCCTTGCCAACCAGGGCCAGCTTGCGACCGCCGCGCTTACCAGGCTTGTAGTGGAGATGAATAATGCCCGCATCATCAACGGGGCTGCCCTGGGAGACGGCGAGAAAGGCGCCTGCCTGTACACGCGCCAGTGCCTTTGAGCCAAGAAATTTCATGGTCCAGCCTTCTTTGGTGGCCAGCTGCTTCACAAATTTCCGGTAGCTAGTGGGCGTCAGCTCGTTTGGCGGCAGGGCAGATAACCAGCGCGCCAGGTGATTTCCCGCAATCTCGGCCTGAATCGGTATCAGATCGACCTGGTCCTCCAGCCCGTAGATGTCGATCCGGTTGAGTGCAGCTGGTTTCTCGACTTCTGACTTGAAACTCGGCATCGGGCAGACCGAGGCCAGGATTGCCGCTGTCATGACCCCCAGCAACCGGGTGGCATCTGCGTGTGCAAAGCCGGCAAACTGGATTAGCAGGGTTGCCGGATTCTGCTTGCGTATCTCTGCAGCAAGTTCACGGGCAGTGGTCAGGCATTCAAAGGTGCTGGCATCGGCAGCCATGGATTGCAGCAGAGTGCGGGTACCCTTTTTGTTGGGCAGGTCGGTTGACAGGCGGGTGTTGCTGTTTGCCTGGCGTTTCATGTGCTGGTAACGCGATTTCAGAATGTCGCTGTAAGCCAGCAGTTCCCACGCTGCCTTGCCGGGTTTTTCGGGCATGATCAGCAGGGCAACCCGCCGGGCATCGATTTGCCTTGCTTCCGGGTGGGTTAGATATTGATTTAACTTGATATTTTCAGTGTGATTGTAGGGGATCTGCATGCTTTTTGCCTTGACCTGTTACCGCAAAACACTGATCATATCGCGCTTGTTGTGTTTCGGATACCGCTGTTTTCCTGACAATCAGGAGAAGATCTTCATCATTTAGTTACATTTGAAGCAAGATTATGAAAGATGCCGATAAAAAACGCGTATTACGCGAAATGTTGTTTGCCCGCCGCTTTGAAGAACGCTGCTATGAGGCGTATGTCGAACGTAAAATCGGCGGTTTCCTGCACCTCTATCCAGGCGAGGAAGCGTGTGCCATTGGTGTGCTGGAGGCCGCAAAGGCTGGCCATGACTATGTGATCACCAGTTACCGCGATCACATCCATGCCATCAAGTCGGGCTCGGATCCCAAAAAAGTCATGGCCGAGTTATTCGCCAAAGAGACCGGTGTCAGCAAGGGTCGCGGTGGTTCCATGCACATTTTTGATGTTGCGAACCGCTTTATGGGGGGTTATGCCCTGGTGGGCGGACCATTTCCGCTGGCCGCCGGGATTGCCAAGGGCATCCAGATGCGGGGCGGTGATGAAATTTGCATCTGTTTTCTGGGGGATGCGGCCAACAACCAGGGCACTTTCCATGAGTCCCTGAATATGGCCAAGATCTGGAATTTGCCGGTGCTGTATGTGTGTGAAAACAATCTCTACGGTATTGGTACCCGTATTGACCGTTCAACGGCTGTGATTGACCAGTATAAACGTGTCTCCGGTTACAACATTCCGTCGGCCCAGGAGGATGGACAGGATTTTGACCTGGTGTACAAGGCCGCCACCAAGGCCATCAGGCATGTGCGTTCCGGCAAGGGTCCATATTTTCTGGAGCTGATGACCTACCGTTATCGTGGCCATTCCATGTCGGACTCCAATGCCTACCGGGCCAAGAGAGAAGAGCGTATGTGGAGTGGTCGTGATCCGGTCATTATGTTGCGTGACCGCCTGATCGAGGCAGGCCTGCTGACCCATGATGAGTACAAGGAAATGGATACGGCAATTCTTGACGAAATTGAAGACGAAATAATACGGTATGCGGCCGAGTCGCCCGAACCGCCTGCGTCTGAAGTAGAGCGGTATGTGCTGGCAGAAAATGACCCCTGGGTCAAAGGCGGGGTGCGATAATGGTTGACATCATGATGTGGGAGGCGATTATGCGTGCCCACGATGAAGAGATGGCCAATGATCCGATGGTGATTGCCATGGGTGAAGATATTGGCGTCGTTGGCGGGACCTACAAGGCCACACTGGGTCTGTACGAAAAGTACGGTGAGCAGCGTGTTATCGATACACCGATTTCCGAGAACGGTTATACCGGTCTGGGTATTGGTGCTTCCTTCCTGGGCGTACGCCCGATTATAGAAATCATGTCGGTGAACTTTGCCTGGCTGGCCATGGACCAGATTTTTAATACTGCTGCCAAGGTACGTTACATGTCGGGCGGGCAACTGGAAGCCCCGGTTGTCATTCGTTCGCCGGGCGGTACGGCACATCAACTGGGCTCACAGCATTCGGCGCGCATGGAAAAGGTCTTCATGGGCGTGGCCGGGCTGCGCGTTGTCACACCCTCCAGCCCGCGTCAGGCCTACGGCCTGCTGAAATCAGCCGTGCGTTGTAATGATCCCGTTTTCATCAATGAGCACGAGCTCATGTACAACATGCGTGGTGACGTTCCGGCAGAGGAATACTTTCACCCGCTGGAAGGTTCAGAAATCGCCCGCGAGGGCAGGGATGTTACCCTGTTTGGCTATAACATCTCTGTGCACTGGTGTTTGAAGGCTGCTGAGCTGCTGTCTAAATACCACGGCATTGAGGCAGAGGTTGTCGATCTGTTTGCGCTCAGTCCGCTGGACCGGGAAGGCATCTGCAACTCGGTCAGCAAGACCCATCGTGCCGTGATGGTCGAAGAGGCGGAGCCGGCTGTTGGTGTGGCTGCAGAAGTGATGGCGATTATCAATGAAGAGTGTTTCTTTGAACTGGACGCCGCGCCGGTGCGCGTCTCTGCACTTAATGTACCGATCCCCTATAACCATGCAATGGAGAAGGCCGCACTGCCCGATGAAAATGATGTCGTGGATGCGGTACGGAAGATGTTCGGTGTCTGAAGTTTAATAAAGGACCAAGGACTGATGTCTGAACCCTATGTAGTAAAAATGCCGCAACTCTCCGATACCATGACCGAAGGTGTCATGGTTAGCTGGGAGAAGAATGTCGGGGATGAAGTTAAACGTGGTGATATCGTTGCCACCGTTGAGACCGACAAGGCTGTTATGGATGTTGAGATCTTTCGTGATGGTTTTCTCTCCGGTCCGATTGCCCCTGTTGATGCCGTTATTCAGGTAACCCAACCAATTGCTTACCTGGTTGACTCGAAGGATGATGTCGTTTATGGCGAGGCCGAACAGTCGGCACAGCCTGCGGCACCGGCAACACCTGCTTCCGCCCCCGCAGCGGGCAGTAAGATGGTGGCTGCGAGTGTTGTGCCGACATCAAGGCCGCAGGGTAGCAAGGCATCACCGCTGGCACGCAAGCTGGCATCGCAGCAGGGTGTGGATATTGACCGCATCAGCGGGTCTGGTCCGGGTGGCGTGGTAACAGCGAATGATATTCAACGCGCACCAGCCCCGTTTGAAGTGGCAGTTCCGGGTGACGGGCGGCCGATGAAATCGATGGAAAAGGCGATTTCACGTGCCATGGCAGCGTCGGTCTCCATGCCGACTTTTCGTGTTACCTCGCATATTCGCCTTGAATCGTTGATGGGTGCTGCAAAGTCTGCGGGTGTCTCGGTTACTGTTGCGGTTGCCAAGGCCTGTGGTCTGTCAATGCTGGAACATCCAAAAATGAACTGGTGTTACCAGCCGGATGATAAATTGATCGAACGCGGCCAGGCCGATATCGGTATGGCCGTGGCTGCAGATGATGGCGGTCTGGTCGTGCCGATCCTGCATGGCTGTGAATCACGCGAGTTGTCAGAACTGAATAATGACTGGAAAGACCTGGTTGCGCGTGCACGTACCCGTCACCTGAACCCGGAGGAATTTACCGGTGCCACGTTCCAGATTTCCAATATGGGAATGTTTGACGTCAGTTACTTCGACGCCATCGCAACGCCTGGTCTGGCGGCAATCCTGGCAATCTCCTCAAACACCGAAAAGGGCAGCGCCTTTACTGTCACTGCCGATCATCGAGTAATTAACGGGGCGGATGTTGCAAGGTTCCTGCATACGCTGAAAACACTTATTGAACAACCAGCGGACTGGATGGGGCCGGGTGCTTCGGCCATTCCGGAAGGTGACTGGGATTATGATGTGGTGGTCATCGGTGGCGGTCCGGGCGGTGAGGACTGTGCACGCGATCTGGTCGCGCACAAGTTAAAGGTAGCTGTGATTAATGACTCGCCGTTCCCGGGTGGCGAATGCCTGTGGCGTGGTTGTATCCCGTCGAAGGCCTGGCGTGCAGCAGCTGATCGCATGCGCGATCGTGCCGAGGATGCACAGCTGGGTGTGGCCGGCACCAACAAGGCGCGGCTGGTGTGGAAGGACCTGGAGGCGCACCGTCGCCAGGTGCTGGAAACTCGTGGTGAAATGGCGCTCAAAACCGACAAGGGTGTGCGTATTGATTACCTGCAGGGTTTTGGCCAGTTTGTCGATCCGCATGCGGTTGCTGTCAATACAACCGCCAACCAGGACGATCCGCATACCCGTGCAGTTCTGCCTTCCGGGAAGGCCGGCAAGACGGTCACCTTTGGTTGTGCTGTGGTGGCGACCGGTGCACCGCCGTTCGTGCCACCGATTCCCGGGGCAAAGGAAGGGCTGGAGAGTGGCGGGGTGTTGACTTCTGATACGGTGTGGGGGCTGTCTGCACCACCGAAAAAACTTGCTGTTATCGGTGCCGGTGCTATCGGTGTGGAAATGGCGCAGATTTTTCAGGATTTCGGTAGCAAAGTCACCCTGCTGGAAGCACAGGAACGTATGCTCGCCGAGGTTGAACCGGAAATCGCGAAAACCCTGTCCGGCATTCTGGATGACGAACCGCGTCTGGATGTACACATCTCGGCTGCAGTGAATAAAATCAGCGGTGTACCGGGTGCGATGAAGCTTGCTTACACTGACAGTGATGGCAAGAAGCACAGTCTGACCGTGGACTATGTGATTATGGCAACCGGCAAGCGGCCGGTGCTGGATGGGCTGAATCTTGACAGTGCAGGTGTTGCCAGTGATCGCGGTATTATCAGTGCTGACAGCCGTTGTCGTACCAATGTGCCGCACATCTTTGCGGTGGGCGACGTCATTGGTGGCCTGATGCTGGCACATACTGCCGCGCAGCAGGGACGGGTAAGCGCCACCACCATTCTTGGCGAGAACATGCATTACGACCAGGACAAGGACTGTGGCGTGATCTTCTCACGACCCCAGGCGGCATTTGTCGGCTTGTCCGTGGAACAGGCGAAAGCCAGGGGCATTGATGCGGCCGAGGTGAAGGTACCGATGAACATTGATGCGAAGGCCATGATAAACAATGAAATCCACGGTATGATCAAGATCGTGGCAGACAAGGCCTCACACCGTGTTATTGGTGTGCATTTTCTGGCCGATCATGCAGATACCCTGATTGGTGAGGCGGTTATGATGGTGTCTGCCAATATGACACTTGAACAGGTGGGTGAGGCAATTCATCCACATCCAACCCAGACGGAGTTGTTCGGTGATATGGCACGTCGCCTGTTATCACGACTGCGTCGCAGCAAAAAGAAAACAAGGGCGCAACAATAATGTCTGATATTGAAAAAGTAGTACTTGCCTATTCGGGTGGTCTCGATACGTCCGTCATTCTAAAGTGGCTGGAAGAAGTCTACGAGTGCGAGGTTGTTACCTTTACCGCCGATATTGGTCAGGGTGATGAGATCGAACCGGCACGTGCCAAGGCCATGGCCATGGGTGTCAAGGAGATCTATATCGAGACACTCAAGGAAGAGTTTGCACGTGACTACGTCTTTCCGATGCTGCGAGCCAACACCATTTATGAAGGTGAATACCTGCTGGGTACCGCGATAGCGCGCCCGCTCATTGCCAGGCGACTGGTGGAAATAGCCGAAGAAACCGGTGCCGATGCAGTTGCGCATGGCGCAACCGGCAAGGGTAATGACCAGGTACGATTTGAACTGGGCGCATATGCGCTGAACCCGGACATCAAGGTTATTTCACCATGGCGTGAATGGGACCTGACCTCGCGCGAGACTCTGATGGACTATGCAGAGAAGCACAATATTCCCGTTGAGATGAAACAGGGCAAGAGGTCACCATATTCCATGGATGCCAATTCGCTGCACATCTCCTACGAGGGTGGCATTCTTGAGGATCCCTGGGCGGAGCCGGAAGAGGCTATGTGGCTATGGACGGTGTCGCCGGAGAATGCCCCTGACAAAGCGGTGTATGTCGAAGTTGCCTTTGAGAAAGGAGATGCCGTTGCTATTGACGGCAAGTCGCACAGCCCCGGGCAGATAATGGAAACTCTCAACAGGCTCGGTGGCGAGAACGGTGTTGGACGTTCCGATATTGTTGAGAACCGCTACGTCGGCATGAAATCACGTGGTTGTTATGAAACACCTGCCGGTACCATCCTGCTGAAGGCCCACCGTGCCATGGAGTCCCTGACACTGGACCGGGAGGCAGCACATCTGAAAGACGAACTCATGCCGCGTTACGCCACCCTGATCTATAACGGTTACTGGTGGAGTCCTGAACGTAAGCTGCTGCAGCATATGATTGATGCTTCGCAGGACCACGTTAATGGCACAGTGCGCTTAAAGCTCTATAAGGGTAACGTTACCCTGGTGGGCAGAAAGTCAGACACAGACAGCCTCTTTGACGAGCGTGTTGCCACGTTTGAAGATGATGCCGGTGCCTATAACCAGAAAGATGCCGAAGGTTTTATCAGGCTGAATGCACTGCGTATGCGCATTGCCGGACGCCAGAAATCGACAGACCGGCGCAAGAACTGACAGGCTGCGGGGTGTGCTGTAACCGGGTACCTGCTGGTACTGTGCAGCAGCATCCCAGACGAAAGGACAAACATATCCATGCGACTGCTCCATACCATGATTCGTGTCGGTAATCTTGAAACATCCATTAAGTTCTATACTGATGTGCTTGGCATGCAGATGCTGCGTCGCAAGGACTATCCTGATGGTGAGTTCACACTGGCTTTTGTTGGTTATGGTGATGAAGCCGACAATACGGTCATTGAACTTACCCATAACTGGGATACCGATAGCTATGATCCCGGGTCGGGCTTTGGTCATATCGCCATCGAGGTGGATGATGTCTACACGGCGGTAGATGAGGTGCGGGCACGCGGTGGCAAGGTGATCCGTGCGGCGGGCCCGATGAACGCGGGTACCACCATAATTGCCTTTGTTGAAGACCCTGACGGTTACCAGATCGAATTGCTGGGCCGTAAAGGCTGATTCCAACTATGATACAAACTTAGTCCGGTTTGTGCAGGCGCGGTGTTACACCTGCTGCTACAGGGCGTTGGTAAACCGGGTGCGCACCAGCCCGATATGCAGACGCAGGGTGTACAGTTCATCGGAATACGACAGCGGGACGTTGACTTTGCGGACTTCTTCTTCGAGTGCCTCCAGCTGCTTAAGCGAGGTCCGCAGGCTTTCCGTTGACGCCTGTTCCGGGTGTTCGGTATCCAGTGCTTTCAATTCCCGGTACCAGCGGTAGATCTTCTTGCGTACCTGCCAGCGGTAGGTCGGTGGCATGATCTTGGCCAGCGGTATGAGCAGCGTCAGTAGCGGTACCAGCATGACCTTCAAACGGTCCAACAGGTTGGCCGTCCAGAAGGGCAGGTAACGCTGCAGGAACGGGGTGCCGTGCTTGTAATAGCGGCGCGCATCATCATCGAGCTGGAATACCAGGTTCTGGTCATTGGGGAATTCGCCGGGTCTGGCAAACAGGCTGCCGCTGCCGTGAACCCTTGCCGCGGTCTGCAGCAGCAGGCTGACCAGTGCCGGATGAAAATTACCGTGGGCAACAAGATTTGCGGTCGGCGCCAGCAACGTGGTGTCCTCGGGCGGTATATTGGCCTCTAGGTTGATAATACCTTCCGGAAGAGTGATGCTGGAAAGAAACGGGTGTAGCCGTGCATAGGCTGTTGCTCGTGAAAATGACATCAGGTGAATATCCTGGCGATGCTGCAGGCTTTGTACCAGCGGTGACTGTGCCGAGGCCACGAAGAAAGCGGCATCCACCCTCCCGGCCAACAATGCATCCACGGCAGCCTGGTCACCGATGGGAAAGTTTTTACCGGCATTGGTGTCAATAAAATTGTCTTCGAGTAGTGTGACTGCCACGGCGCGTGTACCGCTGCCGGGTTCACCAATGGCAACACGTTTGCCGTGCAGGTCCGTGAGGCGCTCTAGCCTGCTGGTACCCCGGTAAAATACCCACAACGGCTCAAAATACAGGCTGCCCAGTGAGACCAGGTCCACGGCCGGCCGGCCTGCTGTGCTGCCACCCTGTACAAAGGCCAGGTCGATGGTGGCTGCCTCATCCTCGAGTAACCGGATATTCTCAACGGAGCCGGCGGTGTCCAGGATTTCCAGTGTGATGCCCTCGGCAGCAAGCAGTGGCTGGTAGCGTTCGGCAAACAGGTGATAGGCACCCCCGGGATGCCCGGTTGCGATGGTGATGGTTCTCGGTGGCGCCGGGTTGACGAATTGCCCGGCAATAAAGAATCCGATGAGGGTGATGATGATGGCGGGGGCAAACGTCTTGATTTGCATGCCGTGGAATCCTTGTCTGTCAAATAATGGCGGGAGGCAACGGCGCCTGTCAAATGCTGCGCGCGCTATTCTTTCAACATCAGGGTGATGTTGCCGTCTTCAATATGGATGTTTTCCACACCGTCGGCAAAGGCCTTCCAGAAACCGGTTTCATTTCCGTAGTACTCAACCAGGTCGATATTCTTCATGCCGCCGAGCCATGCATTGGGTATCGGTACACCCATAACACTGACTCCCTTGAGGACGGCAACCGGGCGGTTGTCCCGGTAGGCAAGCTCCATCCCGGCGCGGACTTTCAGGATCTGCCCACCCATGATCGGGAAATCCTCGTCAACGGGGATTAGCAACTTAGCACTCATCAGGTTCTCTGACAGGTCGATTGCCAGTTTTTTCGCCAGGTCCGTGTTTTTCGCCAGCATGCCATTGAGTTCGCGTTCCGTCAGTGTGACGCTGCGACTGGCTCCCTTTTCACTGTAGGGCTCGGGCTCCAGGACATCAGCTGCATTCGCCTCGGCACGTTGTGCTGCCTTGGCTGCACCACGTGTTCGGCGTGACTGGATCTGATCAATACGTTCCAGCTTCTGTTCCAGTACCTGCTCTTCACTGGCGGATAGCTGAACAGGCCTGAATTCTGCGGGAAAGATATAGCTACGTACGATCCAGAAGGTCAGGGCAGCGGTCACAATAACGGTGACCAGCACGATCAGAAAGATTTGCAGGCCGCTACGACGCTTGTCCGGTGTATTTACAGTAGTATCATTATTCATACCTGAATAGTGACTGAAAAGAGAATGACAGTAAACTGTCAACGGGTAATTTTACCGACCTGTCTCTATCATTGCCTGAATTTGCACTATACTGCATTGATGACTTTGAAGTGGGGAGGGTGTTATGCGGTGGAAAACAGGACGTAAAAGTTCGCATGTTGAGGACCGTCGTGGTACCCGGGCAGGCGGGGGACTGTTCAAGGGAGGCATAGGTACGGTGGTCATTGCCCTGGGGCTTGCCTATTTTCTTGGTATTGATCCGCGCGTGGTATTTCAGCTTCAGGAGGGCCTTGCCCCGACCACCACCGAGACTGACTACCAACCGACAGCCAAGGAACAGGAGCAGGCCGAGTTTGTTTCTGTGGTGCTGGCAGATACCGAGGATACCTGGAGTGCCATCTTCCAGCAGTCCGGTTACAACTATGAAAAGCCGAACCTGGTGCTGTTTACCGGTCGGGTGAATTCCGCCTGCGGCATGGCCAGCGCAGCCATGGGTCCGTTTTACTGCCCGGCAGACAAGAAGGTCTATATCGATCTGGCATTTTTTGACGACTTGAAAGGCCGTCACGGTGCCGCCGGTGATTTTGCGCAGGCCTACGTGATTGCCCATGAAGTCGGTCATCATGTGCAGAACCTGCTGGGTACCAGTACCCAGGTCAGGAAGGCACAGAGCGGAAGTGACAAGGCCGTGGCCAACGAGCTTTCAGTGCAACTGGAATTGCAGGCCGATTGTTTTGCCGGTCTCTGGGGCAATCATGCCGATCGCAGTCGCCAGATACTGGAGCGGGGTGATATCGAAGAAGCACTCAATGCGGCCAGCGCCATCGGTGATGACCGCCTGCAAAAAGAAGGGAAGGGTTACGTGGTGCCGGAATCGTTCACCCACGGGACATCCAAACAACGGGTGCACTGGTTCAAGCAAGGTATTACCACGGGTGATGTGGGTGACTGTGATACGTTCGGCTCTGAACAATAAGCCACGGCAGGTCCGTTATGTGCTTGTGCCATGTAGTTATTACCCTGCCACTAAAAAATAGTATTCTTTCATACGCCAGTAAGATAAAAAATATTTATGAAATTTATAACTCTTGAGCATGGTCAGCTCGGTGCCTTGGTTGAAGATGTTGTCGTTGACATTGTTGCGGCAGGCAGGGCCCTGTCGGTACGGCCTGAGACTGACACCCTCGAAGCACTGGTGCAGGCAGGGGACGAGGTTACAGCCTCGGTCTGGGCGCTGGCACAGCAGGCGCTGGATAAGGGGTGTGCCTGCAGACTATTCAGCGAGGTCAAACCGATGGCGCCGATTCCCGTGCCGCGCCGTAATATTCTCTGCCTGGGCAAGAATTATCTTGATCATGCACAGGAGATTGCGGCGAAGCTGCAGACGTCAGGCGAGGCGCCCCGGCAGCCGATTGTCTTTACCAAGGCAACGACTGCCGTGATTGCATCCGGTGAGCCTATCCCGGCATACCAGGCGTATACGCAGAAGCTGGACTATGAGGCCGAGCTGGCATTGATCATCGGTAAAAACGGGCGCGATATTGTAGCCGGGAATGCATGGGATCATGTGTTTGGCTATACCGCCATCAATGATATATCTGCCCGTGACCTGCAGAAAGATCATCATCAGTGGTTTCGGGCGAAAAGCCTGGATGGTTTTGCGCCGATGGGGCCGGTGGTTGTACATCGCAGTGTCATGCCGGCGCCGGAAGATATCAAGGTAGAGTGTCTTGTCAATGGGGAACAGCGCCAGAGTGCAAACTTTGACCAACTGATCTTTGATGTGCCCACCATCATTTCCGTGCTGTCAGCCGGTATGACATTGCTTGCCGGTGATATTATCGCGACTGGTACACCTGCCGGTGTGGGTATGGGTTCTACACCACCCAGGTACCTGCAACCCGGCGATGAGGTGGTGGTGAATGTGACCGGGGTCGGTGAACTGCGCAATCCCGTCATTCAATAAATGCTGCCGGCAACCCGGCTTAATCACAACCTGCGTCGTTCTTGTCCTCCCTGTAAAGGATGTTGTGCATGGAAACTCATACGGTAGCAACGGTCGACTATGTGATCGCCTCCCTTTATATGCTGGCAACTGCCGGTTTCGGCGCCTGGTTTGTCAGGCGCAGTGGCACGATGGAAGGTTTTACCCTGGCAGGAAAGTTGATTCCGGGCTGGGCGATCGGTTTGTCCCTGTTGGCCACCTATCTCAGCAGTATCAGTTTCCTTGCCAACCCCGGTAAAAGCTATGGCTCCGACTGGCGGCCATTTGTATTCTCACTGACCCTGCCCGTTGCCATTCTGATTGCGGTGCGCTGGTTTATTCCGCTGTACCGGAATACGGTAAAGACCACGGCCTATGAATACCTGGAACAACGTTTTGGTGTGTGGGCACGGGTGTACATGGGTGCTGCCTATATTCTGTTGCAGATTGGACGCTTTGCAGTGGTGCTGTACCTGACGGCGCTCGCACTTGCTTCCCTGCTGGCAATCAATGTCGCAACATTGATACTGGTCCTGGGTGGATTGACGATTGCCTATACACTGGCCGGTGGTTTTGCTGCCGTGATCTGGACGGATGTCGTGCAGTCTATTGTCCTCTTGCTGGGGGGTATGTTCTGCCTGTTCCTGCTGATCAGTCATATGCCGGGTGGCTGGGGACAACTTGGTGCGACCGCGGCACGTGAACACAAGTTTGCTCTTGGTTCGATGGAGCCTGATTTTATTCTTCAGGGGTTCTGGGTTATTTTTATCTTTGGCATAGTTGAAAATCTGAAGAACTTCAGTGTTGATCAGAACTATATTCAGCGTTTTCTGGCTGCAACGAGTGAAGCGGAGGCAAAAAAATCACTGTGGCTGGGCGGATTGCTGTACATACCGGTTTCTGCACTGTTCTTTATGATCGGTACCGCCCTGTTTGTCTATTACCTCAATGTACCAACGGCAGGTCTGCCTGAGAAGGCCGACCAGGTTTTTCCGTTCTTTATCGTAAATGAATTACCAGTCGGGCTGGTGGGGCTGGTGATCGCCGGCGTGCTGGCTGCAGGCATGAGCACGCTGGACTCTTCGTTAAACAGTTCTGCAACGGTGTGGACTGTCGATTTTTACAAGCGCTTGATGAATCCGGATGCCGATGATGCCAGGCAGGTAGGTATCATCCGTATGGCAACGGCGGTCATTGGGGTAATAGCAACAGTGGCGAGTCTGGCGATGATCGATGCCAAAAGTGCGCTGGATGTATGGTGGAAAATCTCAGCTGTCTTTGGTGGTGGCATGCTGGGCCTGTTCCTGTGCGCGCTTTTCTACAGGGGTATGCAGCCTCGCCAGGCCATGCTTGCAACGGCTGCCGGTGTGCTGTTTGTTGCCTGGGCAATGGTATCCAGCACCTGGTTTGCCGGTGAGGTTTGGGGATTCCCGCTCCATGCCATGATGATTGGGGTCTGCGGTACGCTGGTAGTGGTTTTGACGGGTTTCCTGTCACTCGGGTTTATGCGCAGGTGTGACTGCTAGGCCGGTCACCGTAGGCCGCTCCCGTAAATTACTTTATAAAAAAATCGGGGTAACCGTACAGGCCAGCCATATAGAGTATGCCAATCGTGGTTGCCCGGGTAAGCCTGTTACCTTCCTGCAACAGGTAGAGAAACCCCTGGGCCGGATTCAATTTCCTGGCCTGATCAAGCCGTGGCTGTACATGGTTCCGCATTTCATCTTCATAGTGGGCTGACTCATCGAAGGGTCGCACCGTCCCTGGCGCGACAACTACCGTGCAGTCTTGTGGATAATGAAAATACCAGCCAGTGCGAGCATGGCGGAGCAGAATAGCCAGGCTTCATCTGTCATTCTCGACGTACCGGCAAACAGGCTGTTGTTTTCGGCAGCCTGTTTCTCGGGAGAAACGGGAGTCTTGTCACTGACGCCTTGCTGATAGGGGGGCGGAACGGGACTGCTGGCACGTTCATTCATGGCATTAGCCGGTATTGCCAGATAGAATACTGTCGCGCTCAGGTATACCATGGCCAAAAGGCGCACTTTTTTCATGATGACTCCCTGATTTCAAATGTCGGTATTTGCACGTATCGATAATTATTTGGTCGGAATATGGCTGCCGGGTAATGACTTGAACGTTGTTGTCACCCTGTGAGTACTATGAGGGCTGGAGTGTCAGCTATTCAGTGGATAAATAAACACTGAAAATGTTAAATATTCACAATGGGCCCGTTGGAGTATCTGGGTGGGTAGAGCCGAATATGTGTGGAACTGTCCATTGCAGAACAAATATTAACTCTCAAGGCAACAAGAATGACACTGGCTTGTGACCGAAATAACCAGCCACTGAACTGCTGCGTAGCACGGGATTTATGATTGTCATCATCAAGAGTTTGCTGGTCCTGCTGCTGATTGCGCTGATAGTTATTCCTGTGGTGCTTGTTGTGACCGGCATAGAACAGACACCCTTGATACAGCCCGGGAAGAGCCTGTCTCACGAGGACGTCGAGCGCATCAAGCGGTTGCTCAGGCAGCACGACCCGCGGCGATTAAAGCAGGGCGAAGTGCGTACACTGGCCCTGTCCGAGCGCGATCTTAATCTGTTGTTGAATTATTCGATGGCGCGTACCCTGGGTATCAATTCCCGCGTTGATCTCTATCCCGCCAGTATGGGTGTCAGTTTTACCCACAGGTTACCGAAGAAATACTCGGGCAACTATGTGAATGTATCGGCACGCCTCTTACCAACAGCTGACAACATGCGCGTTGATTCTCTCGAGATTGGCCGATTGACCATGCCTGGATGGCTGCTTAATCCTGTGCTGCAGTTTCTGCATGCGAATATGCTGGAAAAATTCGATGAGTATCGTGCTGTGATGCAGGCCATCGGGGAAGTCAGGGTTAATGAATATCAGGTGGTCGTGCTCTATCAATGGCATCCGGAGCTGACCGCACGGATGAAGTCCAGGGGCTACGGGTTGCTGTTCTCAACAGAGGACAAGGCACGGGTACTGGCTTACTATAATAAATTGAACCGGATTGCGGGTGAGCTGACCAGTCATCAGGTTTCACTGGAAAAGGTGTTTCCGCCCTTGTTTGAATTGGCCGATTTGCGTTCGGATGACCGGGGTGATCTGCAAGCGGAAAATCGCGCGATGTTATTGACGCTGGCCATGTATGTACTGGGCGTTGATGTTGGCCGGTTTGTCGATGTGCCGATCGCATCACGGCAACGGCGAATGTCCCTGACAGTCCTGAATCGCCATGACCTGGCGCAGCACTTTACTGTGTCGGCGGCATTGACAGTGTCTGCTGGCGGTGGGTTGGCGAATGCTATCGGATTGTTCAAGGAACTGGATGATTCCAGGGATGGTACCGGGTTCAGTTTTGATGACCTGCTGGCCGACAGGGCAGGTGTGCGGCTTGCCGAACTGGCTACAGGCACAGAACAACAGGCCCGGCTGTTGTTGCAACGTATGAGTGATCAACTGTCTGAAGCAGATTTTATGCCGTCGGTTGATAAGCTGCCGCCGAGTATTATGGAACTGGATTTCAAACAAAGATACCGTGATCTGGACAGTGAAAAATACCGCATGGTGGATGATGAACTCGAGAAGCGCATCCTGCGCTGCAGTATTTACCAGCCTGCGTAGCAGGGGGGCGGCCGGGCGGTATTAATACCCGGTCCGTAGTTGCGGGATACTGTTATTCCGGTTTTTTGTTGCAGCTTCCGTAAAATTCCGTGCGGCTCTTGCTGAGTTGCATAATGCCTGTGTAGCGGTTAATAACTGCCATGCCTTTCTTGTTTCCCTCGGGCGCCCAGATTATTTCCTTGTCCGATATGATTGCGGTGGCGCCGTTAGCAGTTCCTTTCGAGTAGTTGATGACGATCTCGAGCTGCCCGTGTTTGAAATTGCAAAGCAACGTTGTGATTTCATCCGCACACACAGGCAGGCTGGCAGCAAGCAGAATGCCTGCAACAACAAGTGAGATTGTGCTTTTGAGTGCGTACATCATGTATAGTTTTTCGGCTGGTTGCCGGGTAAACATAACAGATAGCCGGTCGACGTGTCATTATCATGAATGACAATTCTGCGTTTCTGTTGTTTCCGGGCTATTCCCCGGCTTCACGGGCCGTCATCCAGTCATGGTGTCCCGGACCCAGTTACCTGCCTTTTGTCCATACTCAAACAGCAACAGGCCGGACAGGATTGTCGCAGTACCGATCAATGCCTCGGTTTGTAGAGCTTCACCATTCAGGACGTGCCCGAGCATTAATGCTGCGACCGGTGTGAGCAGTGTTATCAGGGCAACACGAGTTGCCTCTACATGTCTGAGCACATAGTAATACATGGAAAAACCCAGCACAGACCCAACCAGGCCGAGATAGGCAATGGATATCGCGGCCCTGGGTGGCACAATCGCTGGCAAGGGTTCACCGGTCAGGATGTAGAGCACTACCAGCAAGAGAACGGTCACAACCAAAGCGCCAATGGTGGTGGCCAGTGCCGGGACATCGGCAGCTATGCGCTTGACGACTATAGCGCTGGCGGAATAGGCGGTGACGGAAAATACCATGCCGGCAATGCCATAGCTGGCATGATGCCCCAGTTGCTGCGAGCCAAGCAGCATGATAGCGAGCCCTGCCAGTCCCAGTAACATACCGATGATGCGAGTGGTTGTCAGTGCCTGTTCTGCAAGCCAGATTGTTGCCATGATACCGGTGATGATGGGGGCAAGACCAAAGATCACAGCCACCCATCCAGAGGGGATAAACTGGGAGGACCAGTACACGGAAGTCATGGCAAGAAATAGTCCCAGCCCGGCGGCAAGGTAGGTACGGCGTGCTTTTGTATGCCATGGCAGCCGGATGCTGAAAAGACCGGCAACCAGCAAACCACCCAGTACGCCCAGCATCATGCGACTGGTGATACCAAACAGAAAGCCAACTTCATCGCTGCTCCACTGAATGGCGAGCGGTGTCGTCGACCAGATCAGGATGATGCCGATATAGGCTGCCGGGACAGACACTTTTATTACCTCCGGAGTTTACAGAACCGCAGTATATAAAAACAAAAAAGGCCGCAGGGTTGGTACCGTGCAGCCTTCGATTAGCGTTATCTCTGATAACGCTAATCGAAGGCTGAGTTCCTCAAGGCACCACGGGTACAGGGCGCGACATGCCACAGGGGCAGTCGGCGTTTACGGTCAATGATCCGGTCGTGTTGCACAGCGTTCATGCAGGTGAGTCTTTCAGACAGAGGGTGGGTGTGTCAAGTACCCTGACAGGATGAATCAATACTGTACTTTTGTGAGGACCCTGATCTTTTCTATGTCGCGGGTGTTGTAATGGAATGAATAGGATCCACGGCCTGCGTGCTGGGTTAATTCAAGTCTTCTGCCGGAGGCACCAATCAGCCGGTATTCTTTTTCGAGTACGTTCTTGCGTTTTACCTTGACGGTAGATCCCACGTGGTTTTTCGCGTCCACCACCTTGATTGGCAGGTACACGAGCCGGTAACGTTCCTTTGTTACCGCTACCTTTTTTGAGATAGTATCGATATCCAGATTGTCATCTTCGGCAGATTCAACGGCTGCCTGTTCCCAGGCCGCCTTTGCCTCGGCCTCGCTGGCCAGTTTTTTGCTGACTTGCTCCATCCTTGCCTCGTTAGGAATGTGCAGTCCGGATTTTTCAGTGAATGACAGGCTGGCCTTCATGAAGTGTTCAGCGTCGCGTGTTGTCAGCATCCGGGACTGTATTCCCCTGTTGACAAGTTGAGTTGCACGCACCAGTTCCCATCCGCCCCATGTGGTAAACAGGTACAAGGCAAGTGTTGCGGCTGTCACAAAGGTTGTCATATAGGTCAGGAAGGCCTTCTTTTCTTCACGCCAGTACTTGAACCCAAAGAAGGCCGCACTAAGCGGAGATAACAGCATGACAGCAAGGCCCCATGCGGGGTTTTTCATGAATGCGCGGACAGTAAGCCAGAGGAGCGCAACCAGCGTGAATATACCTGCGATCTGCGTAATTATAGGAAGTATATTCATTGATAGTTATCCAGGGCAGGTTGATCGAGCGTTCTGTCAGTTCAGGTCAATCACTTTGTCGGCTACATCATGATGATTCTTGAGTGGATAAGGTGCCTGGTTTACACCTTTTTTGTATTGCCGGCCGGGGATGATATGAGGAGTATCAGTAGTGCGGTGGGGGTGGTTCCTCGCTGGCAGGACCACCGCCGGCGTCGGTGAGTGACTGGAGCTGCCCCTGAAGGGTCTTGATTGCCTGCAGTTGCCTGTTGACCAATTGCTCCTGCCCGAGCAGGGTGCGGGTTATTTCGTCAAGGGAGGCTTCCTGGTGCATGAGGCGGGTTTCCAGTGATTCAAGCCGCGCGATCAGGTCTGTGTCATTCATGATGGTATCAATGCTCTTGAGCGTGACCGTGTGAGAAGTTACTTTACAGTTCGGTTGCAACCGTTGCTGAGGCCTGTCTGGCTTTCTGCAGTGCCGTATCAATAGAAGTGTCTCTGGCCAGTAGCACTCCCATACGGCGCTGGCCGCAGACATCAGGTTTTCCAAATAGACGTATCTGGATATCCGGTTTACTTAATGCTGTTTCTAGGTTTCCGAAGCTGACCTGTGTAGATGTCCCCTCGACCAGGATGACGCTGGATGCAGACGGCCCGTGCTGGTGGATATTGGGAATGGGCAGTCCCAGTATGGCGCGGGCATGTAAAGCAAACTGTGACAGATCCTGAGAGATCATAGTGACCATGCCGGTATCATGCGGGCGTGGTGAGACTTCGCTAAAAATAACATTGTCACCTTTAATAAAAAGTTCTACGCCAAAAATGCCGCGGCCGCCGAGTGCATCGGTAATTTTTGTCGCCATTTCACGTGATTTTGTAATGGCATCTTTAGACATTGCCTGGGGTTGCCATGACTGGCGATAGTCACCATCTACCTGTACATGGCCGATCGGTTCGCAGAAACTGGTGCCATTAATATGCCTGACTGTTAACTGTGTGATCTCATAGTCAAAATCAACAAAACCTTCAACGATAACTTTGCCGGCACCGGTGCGGCCACCCTGTTGTGCATAATTCCATGCCGCATCAATGTCGGCTTCTGTTTTTATCGTGCTTTGCCCTTTGCCCGATGAACTCATGATGGGTTTAATTACACAGGGCATGCCGATGTTTTCAACAGCAGAATTAAATTCTTCACGTGTTGTGGCAAATTGATAGGGGGATGTTGTAAGTCCGAGCTGTTCCGCTGCAAGCCGCCTTATGCCTTCACGATTCATGGTAAGTTTAGCTGCACGTGCGGTGGGAATAACGGTAAAACCTTCTTCTTCCAGTTCGACCAGTGTATCGGTTGCAATAGCTTCAATTTCAGGAACGATGTAATTGGGTTTTTCAGTTTCAATAATCTTTCTTAGTGCAGCGCCATCAAGCATAGAGAGGGCATGGCTGCGGTGCGCAACCTGCATCGCCGGAGAGTTTTCATAACGGTCAATAACGATGACTTCAACACCGAAACGCTGTAATTCAATAACAACTTCTTTGCCAAGTTCGCCACCACCACAAAATAGTACTTTGGTTGCAGTGCTGGACAGGGGTGTGCCAATTGATGTCATCGTGTCCTCTCTAAATGTCTAGGTGAGAAGTATATCTCATTATTATCTTTTGAAGACATAAAAGCGATTCACCACAGAGGCACAGAGGGCACAGAGAAAACATATTAGAATGTTGCGCCGCAGGCGCTTTAACCAAAAAAACCTTTGTGTCCTCTGTGTCTCTGTGGTGAATATTTTTAAGTGTTTGTTTTTATCTTTGGCACTGAGTGCAATAATAAGTCGAACGTGCCTGCTGTGTTATCTGTTTTACAGGTTTGCCGCAGACAGTGCAATCTTCACCTGTTCTACCATAGACCATAAGTTTCTGTGCAAAGTAACCCGGTTGACCGCTGATTCCGGTAAAGTCGCGCAAAGTTGTGCCGCCTTCTTTGATTGCTTCGTTTAAGGTCAGCTTTATTGCGTCAACGAGCTTTTTCAGGCGTGTTAGTGAGATGTTGCCTGCTTTGCGATTTGGGTTTATCCCGGCCCTGAATAAGGCTTCACTTGCATAGATATTGCCGACACCAACTACAATGTGGCTATTCATAATAAATGTTTTTATAGAGCATTGCCTTTTTTTGGCTTTATCGTGTAGATACTCAGCAGTGAATGTTTTATCGAGTGGTTCGGGGCCTAATGGTTTTATTAGTTTATGGTCAGCAACAGAATCTTTTGCCCACAATACACAACCAAATTTGCGGGGATCGCGTAAGCGCAGTATTTTATTACTGGATACCTGTATATCTACGTGATCATGTTTTTCAGCAGCGATTTTATCTGTGCATATGCGTAAGCTGCCAGACATGCCTAAGTGAATAATTATTGTACCGTTATCCAGTACCAGGTAAATATACTTGGCACGACGTGATACTGCCCGAATGACTTTACCGGTGGCAAGTTCGGCAAGATTTTCTGGAACAGGCCAACGTAACTTATGTTGGCGAATAGTTATATTTTTAATTTTTCTGTTGAGCAGAAACGGTTCGATGCCGCGACGACTGGTTTCAACTTCGGGGAGTTCTGGCATAAGGATTTATTGCTGCCCGGGTTATGCCGTGCTCAATCGTCTCTTTCGATCTCATCAGTATCGACCTGTCCGGAAATACGGCGGCGCACATGTGACCATGAAACGCCAATACTTAAAACACTGGCCAGCATTATTCCAACGATGTAACTGATCACACGAAAATTATCGGTAGATAAACCAAGCACGTCAACAATCAGCCATATGGCAAGACCAAAAAAAGCTGCAGCGAGAAGGATGCCGATGAAACCAAGCGAACCTAAGGTGGCACGGATTAAGATTATCCAGCCGATAAGTATTATCACGCCAACGAAGGCTTTGATGACGGTGAAATCAGGCAGTGCTTCATAGACCCAGTGGTAATAGGAAACATTTTCGGGATTATAGGTGGCGAAAACCAGGATGGTTGCAAAAACAAAACGTAGAAGAAAACCGTCCCAGCCAAAACTCTTTCTTGATGCCATGATATGCGGCCTGTTGAATTAGATAGCTATAAATAGGTGCTTATTATACGAGTTTCTACTAATTATTTCCCGGCTGGATGTCATTGCTGTCTGTTGGGGAAATAAGCTTGTCGTAGGCTTCGATATCAAGGTGGTATTCAAGGCCGATTTCCGGCCGGGCAATAATTAACCAGGGATCAGTATCGGTGACCAGGTAACGTATGGGTTGAGGCGAGCTGGTTATATAGATAAATACTTCACCAAGCTTTTTGCGTTGAAGATACTGGT
>JASJGW010000292.1:0-3468 GCA_033791305.1 Gammaproteobacteria bacterium
TGTTGACACCCTTACCTACCATGCTATCAAGCGTACCGGCTGGAATAGAAGGCGGGTAATGGGACAGGCAGGTGTACTGGACTCTTCACGCATGGCGGCTTTTGTTGCTCTGGAAACAGGCTTGTCGGCTAAATATATCAATGCCATGGTGATGGGTGGTCATGGTGATGCAATGGTGCCTATGACGCGTTTCACCACCATCTCAGGAATAAGTATAGAGCACTTTCTTAGCGCTGAGAAAATAGAAGAAATTATTCAGCGTACTCGAACGGGCGGTGCCGAAATACTGGCATTAAAAGGAAACAGCAGCGCCTTTGATGCCCCTGCTGCCGCAATTGCTGAAATGGTAGAAGCTATCGCTTACAATCGTAAATCAGTTTTACCCACTGTCGCTTATTTGCAGGGTGAATATGGCCAGGAAGACATTACTATTGGTGTTCCCGCCGTGCTCGGCGAAAGAGGCATGGAAAAAATCATCGAGCTCGAACTCAATGATACTGAACTCAATTTTTTTAATGCATCAGTCGCTACTACCAGAGAAGAGCTGATCACACTGAGTAATATTGGTGATGCCATCATGACCACGCCGGTACTGGAAGCGTTGCATAACACCTATCCGCTGGCCACGATTGATATTGTTACCGATGCCCGCGCGGACCGGTTGTTTGCGCACTGCCCGTATCGCGGCAGGGTGGTACTAAAAGACAAACAGGCCGGCTGGCGCGGGACCGTTGCACTGCTGCGACAACTGCGCAGCACGCACTATGGGCTGGTTGTTGACCTGCGCACGGACGGACTGACACTGTTACTGCGCGCGCAACAGCGCCTGACACGCCATGGCGGCCAACCGCTGGGCCACCACGCTGTTGAACGGCATTTCGGCGTCATCAGCCGGCATATCGATTCTAGCCACATACCGGCTGCAAGGGTCTGGCTGTCACCGGTTGAACAGACGTTTGCCGACCGGCAACTTTCCGGCTTGCCCGGACAACGCTGGCTGGCACTGGGGCCGGGCGCACGCTGGCAGCCCAAACGCTGGCCAGTGGAGTGCTTCCGCGCACTGGTCAACCAGTGTCAGGCAGAGTTTGATGCCGTTATCCTGCTGGGAGATCACACCGAGAAGGCTGTGTGCCAGGACCTCAAGGACCACGTGCCGCTACCCGGAATTAATCTTGCCGGAAAAACCGACCTGCTGCAGGCAGCGGCCATTCTCGCGCAGGCGCGACTGTTCGTGGGCAATGATTCCGGCCCGGGACATATCGCGGCGGCCACCGGCACCCCGACCGTTACCGTATTTGGTCCCGGCGACCCGGCACGTTATCACCCGTGGCATACACAGGCGCGATGGATGCAAAGCAGCACGCGCAACATCGAGGGCGTAACGGTCAATGCGGTCACCGATCAGGTCATGGCAGCACTGGCTGATAACAACAGCTACCGAATAAAATCAAGCTAAGTACCCGTTATCATATTTATTGGCCACGGGAGCACACGGAAATATTTCTTTTAAGGCATTTATTCTTCCGCGTGCTTCCGTGGCAAAAATGTTTATCTTCATCAGACTTGCCGGGCACGTTGCACTTTGCCCATCCTACGACGGGAGCAGGCCATCGGCTTCAAGCCGCGCCAGCACCGTCTCAGGCGTCATACCCTGCAGACAGGCATGCTGGTGTGCCGGCGGGCAAACCGGCAGATGGCAGGGGCTGCAGGGCACCGGGTGGACCAGTACCCGCGCAGCCTGTCCCAGGGCGTGGCTGCGCCGCCAGTCGGTTGGACCAAAGAACGCATACACGGGTAAGCCCGCGGCTGACAGTACATGCATGGGGCCGGAATCATTGGTCACCGCGAACTGCGCATGGCCCGCCAGTGCAAGCAGTTCCGCAAAACTGAACACACTGGTGGCATCCACACCCGCGGTGTCGGCGAGACGGCCGTTCAACGCGCGGTCATCCTCGCCGCCGATCCAGACAAGCACAAATCCGCGCGCCTCAAGGCAGGTTGCCAGTGTCTGAAAATACGTTTCTCCCCAGCGCTTGGCAGGCCACTGGCGACTGCAACCAGCGTGCAGCAGCACCAGGCGCTGATTTGCAATGCCGTGCTGCTGCAGCCAGGCAACAACCCGGGAGGCCACTGCCGTGCTGACCGGCAACTGCAGCCCGGGCGATGCCGCCTCGATACCGCCGGCCACGAGAACCTCATTGAACCGGTCAAAGGCATGCACCCTGTCAGTGGCAGCTAACGGGGTATGCGTATAGGCAATTCCGGGGGATCGGCCAACCCGTTTACCGGCCTGTGTCAGCAGCGTCACGACCCGGCTGCGCAGCGAATCCTGCAGGTCATAAACCACGTCGAACTGCCGGCCCAGCAGCCAGGCAAGCAGGCGTGACATCTCGAGTGCGCCCTTGCGCCGGAAGCAGACCACTTGCAGCTGCGGAAAACCGGCAACTATTTCAGCATAGTCCGGCGCTGTCAGCAAGGTCACCCGGTCCGGCGCATGCGCGTCCAGGATGCGTGCAAGTTGGGGCAGAAACAGGATGACATCACCCAGCCCACCGAGCTTGATGACAAGGATATTTTTACCTGCAGGACTGAATTGCACCTGGACCTGCTCCGGCGAGACTACTGTCGGCTGCGCTGCTTGCTGCGCAGCCGTGCAGCCAGCCGCTGCCAGGTCTTCCGGACGCGCGCATCTACCCGGTCCTGCCGGTAATAGTCCAGCAGAAAACGCAGCCGGTCGGTCCGGCTCCAGCCCGGGGAGTGCCGGTTGAGTGTATCCAGATCACGCAGGCTTGCACGCGCTTTACTCAGCCGCCACTTGGTCTTCTCCAGGTCAATGATCCTGACATCCACCCCGCCGTCCACCTCACCAATGAAGATATGTTTCGGGTAAAAGCAATTATGCTGCAGGTGATGCCGGTGCAGGCTTGCGGCAGCTGCAGCCACCCGTGTGATCAGTTCACGGCGCCTTGGCAGCTCCGGGAATCCCTCCACGTCCCAGCACTCAACACAGCGGTCCAGCGCGGCGTAGCCAGACAATTCACGTGTAACCAGGATAGCACGCCGGTGTCCGCCCGCCTTCCGAACGGCAAAGTACAGCGGCTCCAGCGTCGGGATGCACAACGACCGGTAGCGCTGCAGATTGGCGAATTCTCGCGCAAAGGTGAGCATGCCGCGAACCGGGTGCTGCAAACTGCGATAGACATGGTCCTGCTGGCGCTTGATGAAAATGCCGGTGCTGCCACCCTCAGGCAATTCCAGCTCGCAGCGGGAGACGCCGCTCCAGCCGCCACGGCGCTCGTTGGGCGCTTCGAACCAGCCGATATCAAGCGTCCAGATAGCCTCAAAATCACCGAGACCATTTACATCAAGCAGTGGCTTCCAGTCGTGTGCAATAAAATCCGGCATGTACAGAAACGGCAGTCAAGCCCCGGTGAGGAACCCTAGTGTCCGTCCACAAAGAATAACTCT
>JASJGW010000293.1:0-7512 GCA_033791305.1 Gammaproteobacteria bacterium
ATTAACATCAAACCGTCCGAAGGAGGTGCCGAGCTTGCGAAGCGCATCGATGGACGCTGTGTCATGCAAATGGAAAAACCTTGCCGATGTCAGTCATTTATGGCACAACCCACTGTGTTTTCAGTCAAATAGTAACCTTCACTCTTTTGAGCGCTGCACGCAACGTGAATCAGCTGGTGACAGCAAGTGGCTTTACCTTGTTGCACTGCCACCAATTTTCTGCTACAGTGACCGGCTAATTGCGCGATAGTTACGCACCAAACAGAATAATACGGGGATCTGATATGTCAATTTTCGAAAAGACAAAGCACTGCACAAGGCGCTTTCCGTGCCGATTCAAACTGGTACTGATGGTGTGTTCAGTTGCCCTTGTAGTTTCAATTGCTGCGGTGCCATTCATCCATAATATGGCATAGGGCAGGACGGACCGCTCTCATCCACTTAACGCCTTCCGGTTACACCCGACCTGTAACCTGCCATTTCAGCATGCACAAACCCGATGGAATGGATGATATCCGGGTTGTATTCAAGCAGCATTAAATGCGGCTTTTCATCATGATACGCTGCCGCCATAACGCCCTCCATTGCCAACAGGGCATCACGGAAATTTTCGCGCTCATCATGTGACGTATCTTCATCGATATGTAAAGTAACCGCTGCGAGGTATATCACGCATACCCGTTCCTCCTGCCTCATGCTTGATATAGCAGGCCTGTTATAGCCTGGCCACTATAACGTGCGTATACGTTGATGTGGATCAGCTGAGCGGAGGAATACGGCCCGGTTTCCTGCACTGCAGAATTATCCAGCCATAGACGATGACATTGACCGCGATAACCACACTACCGAGGATCAACTGCGTGTCGTGGTTGAGGCCGGGCGGGTACAGGACGGGCAACAGGTAGTACTCGATAAAGTCACCGTGATAACCGGACTGACCGGCCGCCCGCCTGAGCTGCTGCTCCCAGGGAGTGAGCGGACACAGCCAGCCCTGGAATTCAATGAGCGCACCCCATACCACAGCAGGCAGGTGCAGAACCATAAGCCAGCGCCATCTCAGTACCAGCAAGCCGCCAACCACCACAAAACACACAAACCCGAAGTGGAAGACCAGCAGCAGATCTGCCGCGATTGCGTAAACCATCGCGTCAGGATCACCGGCGGCTGTGAGCTGTGTCCATGCCGCTGACACAGAACAGTGCCATCTCATCCAGCAACCGAGTGACTGCCTTGTTGGCTGCCACCACGCCGCCGTAACTGTCCTCGGTTGCGGCCGGTTCAACAATATCAAATTGCTGTGTCCCCACCACGCGGCTCTCCCGCAAATCAACCAGCTGGGCACGCATTGTTATGTGCATCACGCTGGGCTGTCGGGTGAAATCCTGGTGAAACCGTATTAACTCCGTATCCAGCCGGTAGTCAGCGGCGATTGCACCAGGCACTGCATACAAGGCCTGAAATTTCCCGGTTGTCTGCATGGCATCTGCAGTCAGTGGCGCCAGCATCCGTGCCGGCGTATCGGCCCAGCGACTGCGCGTGTAATAGCGCAGACTGAACGCCTGTTTCAGGTAGGCGATACGCGGAGTGTCATAACCACCGTGCGCACGCGGTGCCGTGACAATCAGGACCGGGACATCATCGACGGATTCGCTCGCTATCTGGTTCGGCGCGTACTCAAGCACATATTGATCCATCGCCACCGGTTCCGGTTTCGGCAACACCGAGCAACCACCAAACCCTGCTAAAACAAGCAGGCCGGCAATCCTCCTGCATACTGAAAGTCTCATTGCATCATTCCCCCGGGCCTGGCATTTCCAGATCACGTCCGTATATAAGCACACGCGGGTCTTCCTCAAGATGCTGACCGATGCCCTGCAAGGTATCCGCCAGCCGCCGCAATTCACTGATCAGGGCACCCAGCTCCGGCAGGGTTTGCCGGCTGAATTGCTGCACCCCGGCACCGCTGTTAGCCACGTAGTAATTGATATTTTCACCGGTTTTCGAGACCGTTGCCGCCATGCCTTCAAATGATTTTGCGGTCGCATCAAGCTGTGACAGTAAGGAACTCAATTGCGCTGCTGCCGCTGCCCCCTTCTCCAGCAATTCTGCCGCGCTGACAATACCCCGTTCCAGTTCTGCCTGCCTGCGTGCAAACGTACCGGTAATGCTGTTGATGTTATCCAGTATCTCACGCAGTGTCTGCGTGCCGTTTGTATCCAGCACCTCCGTAAGCGCATGGGCAAGAATATTAAGATTGGCTATCAGCTCGGTACCTGACATATCAAGCCGCGTGAAAAACGAAGGCCCGGTCTGGATCACCGGGTAGAATTTATCATCTGCGGCCTCCAGTAGTGGCGAATCCAGACTACCCCCCATTAAATCCACGAACGCAATCCCGGTCATCCCCTTGACAGTCAATACGGCAATCGTGTCCTCCTTGATAGGTACCGATGAATCGATATCCAGCGTCAATTGAACCTGGCCTGGCTCTTCCGGATTAAGCTTTATATTCTTTACCTTGCCAATCTCAACACCCCGGTACTTGACAGGTGCATCCAGATACAAACCCGAAACCGACTCGTTCATGTAGACCCGGTAAGTGGTGTATTGCGTTGAGAAATCGCCAAGTGCCAGCCACAGGCTGATTGCCAGCCAGATGGCCCCCAGCATAATCACAAACAAACCGACCATGGCGTAGTTTATTTTCTTTTCCATTGTCGCTCCTGCGCATTCCTGGCCCGTGGTCCTGAAAAATAGTCCACAACATGTGGCTCGGTCGACGCAGACAACGCTTCCATGGAGCCCACGCCACGCAGTTTGCCATCTCCGAGCACGGCAACCCGGTCGGCGGCCTCCCACAGCGAATCCAGGTCATGTGTCACCATGATGACTGTCAACCCCAGCATATCCTTCAGCTTCAGCAGCAGTTCATCAAATGAACCCGCACTGCCGGGATCCAGCCCGGATGTAGGCTCATCCAGAAACAATACCTCCGGGTCCAGCACCATGGCACGAGCAAGGGCGGCCCGTTTGATCATGCCGCCACTCAGCTCATTCGGATAGAGCCCTGCCGCCCCCGATTCCAGCCCTGCCTGCAGGATCTTCACCCGTGCCAGCGCGTCGATCATCGCAGGGTCAAGCCGGGTATGTTCACGCAGGGGCAAGCCAACATTTTTCAGCACCGTCAAACCGCTGAACAGGGCCCCTTGCTGGAACAACACACCAAACCGCTGCCGTAACCGCCTGGCTCCGGCTTCTGATATTCCGACAACCTCCTCGCCAAATAATTTCACTGTGCCGAAATCCGGAGTCTGTAACATGATCATTTCACGCAGCAAGGTACTTTTTCCGCTGCCACTGCCACCTACCAGTGCCAATACCTCACCACGATAAACATCCAGATCGATACCCTCATGAATAACGTGTGCATCAAATACTGTACGGATATCACGAATACTGATAATGGCTTCCCGACCGGGCATATCATCTGAACAGGCTGTTTCGGCGGATGAAGCTTGCATGGGTATCAGACACCCAGCAAAATGAACAGAATAGAAAACAGGGCGTCGGTCACAATCACCAGGAAGATTGACTGCACCACACTAATGGTGGTGTGCCGACCTACACTCTCTGCACTGCCCTCCACCCTGAATCCCTGGTAACAACCAACAATGGCAATAATCGCTGCGAATAACGGTGCCTTGCCGATACCAATCATGAAGGTTGAGTAACTAATAGCGTCCTCAAGACGGAAGAAAAAGGCACTGAAGCTGATACCCAGCTGGCTGTTTGCCATGACCATCCCTCCGCATATAGCCAGCACATCGGCGAACACCGAGAGCAGTGGCAGGACAACAACCAGGGATATCAGTTTTGGCAGCACCAGCACATCAACCGGCGGTATACCGATCGTCTGCAATGCCGCCACTTCTTCCCGCACCTTCATGGTGCCGATCTGGGCAGCATAGGCTGATCCCGTTCTGCCGCAAACAAGTATTGCCGTCAGTAACGGTGCCAGCTCACGCAGCATTGAGTGCCCGACCAGATCCGCAATATAAATATTCGCACCATACAGTTTCAGCTGCACGGATCCCTGGTAAGCAATCACCACACCCATCAGGAAAGACAGCAGCCCGACAATGGGCAGGGCCTTGACGCCGGACTGGTAGATATCAGCCAGTATTTCCCGCCAGCGAATCCGGCCGGGATGACGGATGGCCAGGAGCAACGAGACAATCACCTCACCTGTAAAGGCCAGGAAGCTGACCAGGTCATGACAGATGGAAAACCATCGTTCCAGGAAGGAACTGGCAGCACGTCTCGGGGCAACTGTTTCAGCACCCTGACTTTCGTCGGCAATGTAGTGAACCAGGCGACCATGCGCTGGCCGGAACGCATCAAGGACAACCTGCCTGCCCGCTGTTTCCAGACGCTCTCTGAGTTGTAACATCAACCAGGCACCGGCCGTATCCATCGCGGTAATGGCACTGCCGTTTATTGAAACGACATCACCCCGTGGCAGCATCAGCTCATCCAGTGATGTCCGCAACGGCCCAACGCCACGCACTGTCCAGCGATTACTGCAGATCAATGTATCCGCATCAATATCAATACTGGCACATTCAGTTCCTTTATCCCTCATATAGCCAGTATTTTAGACGCTTTCACAGAACTTGCAGCTTACCCCGTGCTTTTCCCTGTCGCCTTCCGTTCAGCACATCCTGCGCAAGAAGATTCACCTTTTTATAACTCAAATTCCTGATGCAGGGCCGGGATATCCGGCCGGTCCTCAGTTTCCATGTCTGTCAGGGCATTCATCTTTCAATGCCTGTCGCTTGGCCTTCAGGCCCTGTTGATAGCCCTGCGCATCACCAAATGCGAAGAACTGCGGGTAACGCAGATGTGCATCGATGACGCGATTGGCATGACGGATCGGGCACCAGTACTGTTCGGTACGCGAGACAATCTCGCGAGCATAGGCAAGCACGCCGTTGGCATAACCGCAATAGATGCAGTTTACCTTCTCGATGGTGTTCAGATAGGCCAGCCGTTGCCGGTCGTTGACCCGGTAGTCCAGCCGATGCACGCGCGGTATGCCGTAGGCACGGAAGCAAATATGCTGGAAAAAAGTGAAACTCAGATCAATGATGGCCAGTGGCACGATCATGCTGTAGATGAAGGGTGCCGTGACCAGGCTGCGCCAGCCGGCGCCCAGCAGGTAGCGGAATGAGCCGACCAGGTAGTGCCGCTGCAGTTGCTGGACCTCGCGGGAAACACGTACCCTGCCATCCTCCAGCGTGTAGCGGAACTTTTCACGCGCGTCCTCAAAGAACAGATCGAGTTGTTCCTGAAGGCCACGCATATCCTCCAGCAACTTGCTGATGTCAGTGTACATAAACGGATTCCCCTAGCAGGTGTAGGTATTTATCAGTATAGCCTGTATAAGCTCTCCACCGGCCTGATGCGGCGAGCGGATACCTTCGCCACGACCACGCCAGCCGGCAAGGCAAGCGCCGCCGTCGCGAAAAACAGGGTGCCATGCGCTAATTTTCGTATATACTGTCCCGCCTCAGGTGATTGATCGATCCGCACCAAAGAACCCCGCTCGCGGGGTTCTTTTTTTCCTGCAGACGGCGACAACCGCCCTGCTCCAACAAGGATACACACATGAAAAAGCTGTTTATCGGCAACCTCCCGCAGGACGCCACTGAAGATTCCGTCCGTGCCATGTTCGCTGAGTTCGGCACCGTGCGCTCCATCAGCGTGGCCTCGGATATCTTCACTGGCAAATGCAAGGGCTTCGGCTTTATTGAAATGGAAGGACACGAAGCCCGTGCCGCACAGACGGCACTGGACGGCAAATCGATCGGTGGCGGCGACAGATCCCTGCGGGTACGCTTCGATGACCCAAAGGCCTCACGCGGACGCAAGCGTCGTTAGCTATCCCGCGCCGGCAGCCTGCCGCCGAATACCGCGTTTTCTCTGCACTCCGGTCGCTTCCATCGACTCAGGCGCCTCAGCGACAGCGGCCGTTATGCCGAACGTGACGATGCCGGACGCCGGCGCGATCTTCCGGAGCGGTTAGCCCCTGCAGCACCTTTTGGCTGGCCGTGACGTGCAGACGCGCCCGAACGTGCTTTGCCCGATGCGCCACCACCCCCGGATCTTTTACCACGCTGTTGCCCGGAACCATTGCGGGTTGACCTGGAATTTCCGCCTGCGCTACGTCCATTCTGAATTGGCTGTGCACGAATAGACGGATCGGGTTCATAACCCGGAATCACGATCCTGGAAAGGTCGCGTTTGAGCAGGCGCTCAATGTCACCGAGCAGCTTGTGCTCATCTACACACACCAGCGACACCGCCTGCCCCTCATTACCGGCACGGCCGGTACGGCCGATGCGGTGCACATAGTCTTCCGGCACGTTGGGCAGTTCATAGTTCACTACGTGCGGCAACTGATCGATATCCAGGCCGCGCGCCGCGATATCGGTGGCCACCAGCACGCGCACCTCGCCACACTTGAAGTTGGCCAGTGCACGGGTACGCGCACCCTGGCTCTTGTTGCCGTGGATCGCCGTACTGCTGATGCCATCCTTTTCCAGCTGTTGCGAGAGACGGTTGGCGCCGTGCTTGGTGCGGGTAAACACCAGCACCTGGCGCCAGTTCTGCGAACCTACAATGAACGACAACAGCTCGCGCTTGCGTTCCCGGTCTACCGGGTGGATCACCTGTTCGACCAGCTCGGTAGGGACGTTGCGGCGCGCCACTTCGATCAGCACCGGTGCGTCCAGCAGCTTGTCGGCAAGTTGCCTGATGTCACTGGAATAGGTGGCAGAGAACAACAGATTCTGGCGCCGCTTCGGCAGCAAGGCAAGAATTTTGCGGATATCGTGTATGAACCCCATGTCCAGCATGCGGTCGGCTTCGTCCAGCACCAGAATCTCGACGGCGGAAAGATCCAGCGTCTTTTGTGAAACATGATCCAGCAGTCGCCCCGGTGTCGCCACCACTATATCCACACCCGTACGCAGCCGCGCGATCTGGGGGTTGATTTTGACGCCGCCGAAGATCACCGTCGAGGTCAGCGGCAGATATTTGCCGTAGGTGTTGACGCTTTCTGCCACCTGGGCAGCAAGCTCACGTGTCGGGGTCAGAATAAGCGCGCGCACCGGGCGCCGGCCCTTGCCGGGTGTACTATCGCTGAGGCGTTGCAGCAGCGGCAAGGTGAAACCGGCGGTCTTGCCGGTACCGGTCTGTGCCCCGGCCAGTATATCCTTCCCCTGAAGAATGACGGGGATCGCCTGACTCTGCACCGGTGTAGGTTCGCTGTAGCCCTGCCCGGAGACAGCACGAAGTAATTCGGCCGACAGGCCGAGGGTATCAAATGACATAATATGGAATGCTCCTGGATCGGCCTACCGGCGACACATGTCACGGGACGGTCTAGGCGCAATACAATTGTTGATGTTCGAGGTTTGCCAGAAGTGGTTACCGCGAGGACTCGGGTGC
>JASJGW010000294.1:0-3130 GCA_033791305.1 Gammaproteobacteria bacterium
AGCGAACCCCTGGCGGTCGAGTGCTTCGCACTGGTGCGCGAGGCGGCCGGGGAGACCCTGGGCCAGTGGCATTATGACAGCCAGATCATCGGTGGCTGGGTGCTGCTCAACGGCATGCTCGCGGAGATGGAGACCGGTGAGGGCAAGACACTGATGTCGACACTGCCAGCCTGCACCGCCGCGCTGGCAGGTATCCCGGTACACGTGATTACGGCCAATGACTACCTGGTGGAGCGCGATGCCGCGTTGATGTCACCGGTGTTCAAATTACTGGGTCTGAGTGTCGGCACGATACTCGACCGTGAAAAGGATACCGGCAAGCGACAGACGGCCTATGCCTGTGATATCACCTACTGTACCAGCAAGCAATTGACCTTCGACTACCTGCGTGACCGCGTGGCCATGGGGCATCGTCGCGGCCGTATGGCCCTGCAGTTGCGGCGTCTCAGCGGTCGGCAGCAGGACAACCAGCAGCTACTGTTGCGCGGGCTGTGTTACGCCATCGTCGACGAGGCGGACAGTGTCCTGGTCGATGATGCGGGAACACCGCTGATTCTGTCGCGCGAGGTCGAGTCGAGCCTGCAGCCGGAGACCTGTCAGCAGGCGCTGCAGCTTGCCGCTCAGCTGCAGCAGGGCCGGCATTACCTGCTGAATGACAAATACTCGGATATCCGTCTGACGGTTGCCGGCAAGACGCAGCTGGAACAAGACGTCGCCTCACTGGAACAGCCCTGGGACGTCGAGGCGCAACGTGAATTCCTGGTTAACCAGGCACTGCGGGCGCAACACTGTTATCACCGCGACCACGACTACGTGGTGCGTGACGACAAGGTGCAGATCATCGATGCCAACACCGGTCGGGCGCTGCCTGACCATTCCTGGGAGCAGGGGCTGCACCAGATGATCGAGGCAAAGGAAGACTGCGAACTGACCGGTACCCGGGAGACTATTGCGCGCATGAGTTACCAGCGGTTCTTCCGCCGCTACCTGCACCTCTCCGGTATGACCGGTACGGCAAGCGAGGTGGCCGATGAACTGTGGTCGGTCTACGGACTCGAGGTCGTCAGGATTCCTACTCATGCACCGGTACAGCGCCAGGCCGGCGACGACCGGATCTATGTGACCGCCGGCGACAAATGGCAGGCCGTTGTCGAGCGGGTGAAGGATTTGTACGAGTCCGGACGTCCGGTGCTGCTGGGTACCGGGTCAGTGGCGGATTCCGAGCATGTGAGCCAACTGCTTGAAGAAAACGGCCTGCCGCACCAGGTTCTGAATGCGCGCCAGGACAAGCACGAGGCCGAAATCATCGCCCGTGCCGGGCGGCCCGGGGCCATCACGGTCGCGACCAATATGGCCGGGCGGGGGACCGATATCAGTCTGGCGCCGGGTGTGGTCGAGCGGGGTGGCCTGCATGTGCTGGCCGCAGTGAGGAATGAGACGCGGCGTGTCGACCGGCAGCTGTTTGGGCGCTGTGCCCGTCAGGGTGATCCGGGCAGCTACGAATCCATGCTCTCGCTGGAAGATGATCTCTTAAAGAAATACTTGCCACGAACGTTAACAGTGGTAATGCAGAGGAGTGCCCGTTGGCGTATACCGCTTTCCTGGAAACCGGTCATGCGTCTGACACAATTGATGGTGGAACGTCACCACGCACGCCAGCGACGTAACCTGGTACGGATGGATCAACAATTGAAGGAGACTCTGGCTTTTACCGGACCATTGGAATAGGGAAATGACGATACGCTGGTTGAAAAAATGGCTGTTGGGTTTATCTGCTGTCGCCCTGTTACTGCCCGTTGCCCGGAGTGCGGACGATCTGTCCGGCTTCGATTGCGTGATTGAACCCCATATGATTATCGAACTCAGCAGCGATGAGGATGGGATCATCGAACAGATGTTTGTTGATCGCGGCGACCGGGTTGAGGCGGACCAGGTGGTTGCGAAACTGGAATCCGGTGTTGAAGAAGCCTCATTGAATTACGCGAGCGAGCGCGCCGCGATGGAAGCGGAGATCCATTCCCACGAGGTAAGCTGGGCCTACGGCCGGAAAAACCAGAAACGCATTACCCGCTTGCAGGAGAAGCAGGCCGTTTCTCAAAACGAGCTGGATCGTGTGCGCGCCGAGACTCGCATTGAAAAATTCAAAATGCTGCAGGCGAAGGAAAACAAGCGTCTTGCGGAGTTGGAACATGTCCGTTCGCTCGCGACACTCAAACGGCACACCATACACAGCCCAATCAATGGCGTGGTGGTCGAACGCTACCTGAATCCCGGCGAGTCTGCTGAAGACAAGCCGATCCTGAAACTGGCGCAGATCAATCCACTGCGTGTTGAAGTCGTGTTGCCGGTTGCCCAGTTCGGCAAGATCCGCAAGGGGCAGGGCGCGGTGGTATACCCGGAAGCCGGTATTGGCGGGGAATATGAATCCACCGTGAGCATCGTCGATCAGGTTATGGACGCGGCCAGCGGTACCTTCCGCGTCCGCTTGAGTCTTCCCAATCCGGATTACGCCCTTACCAGCGGCTTGCGATGCAGCATCGAGTTCAAGGATCAACTGCCGCTTGCGAACTCGACAACGGACAATTCCGATAGCCTAAAGGTTGCGAAAGGACAATAAGTAAAGAACATAACGATATGTAATTAATAATAATAAAATAGTGTATTGGTCTCTGGTTAATCCCTTTTTTTGTCATCCGGCACATTATTTGCTGTACCGTCACCCCGGCGCATGCCGGACATAAGCGCATGGCGCGTTGAACGCCCAAAGGGCGACCCGCAGGGTGAGCGAAGCGAATAATCCAGTGTTATCCATGCACCTGGATGCCGTCATGACGTACCAATCCGAGATCCCTTCTTTTTTTCTGCCGTTGCCCACCGGCTCAATAATTTTGTGGATCAGTCGACAGAATACTGAGGAACCGTGCCCCCGGGGTCCGTGGCGTGCGTGTTCCATTGACCCATTTCCGTATTAATTACAGGGATGCTCGCGCATGCGAAAAAGAAATCTGCATAAAAAGAATCATCAAGCCGTGGCACGCGAGGCTTTTGTATTCGAGGAACTGGAACCGCGCCTGCTGCTCTCAGCGGACCTGCCCCTCGATGTGCCCGATAGCTACGTGTCAGAAGAATT
>JASJGW010000295.1:0-3175 GCA_033791305.1 Gammaproteobacteria bacterium
CAGGGTGTGCCGGAGAAAGATTAACAGCAGCTTCCGTTAGCGGATGAAAATTCTAATATCCACTGCAGTCCGGATGAAACGCAGTTTTTCTGGAAGGGTGCATTATTCCCCGGCGAACACGGCCCTGTCGCGCCCGGCCTGCTTGGCCTGATAGAGGGCCATATCGGACCGGTTGAGCAGTGTTTCCGGGCTGTCCTGCGGTGTACAAACCGCGATGCCGGCAGAGCAGGTGAGCCGAATGCTGTTATCCTGGTAGTCAATGCTCAGGTTGCGGACAGCCTCCAGCATACGCTCTCCCAGTGTTGCCAGATCGTCGGATTTTACGTCCACCAGGATCACGGCAAATTCCTCGCCACCGTAGCGGGCAATGAAATCCGAACGCCGCGGGAACACACGGACAATCGCATTGGCCACGGTCTGCAACACCAGGTCACCGGCCGGGTGCCCGTAGGTGTCGTTGATCTGCTTGAAATGGTCCAGGTCGAGCATCATCAGGGCCATGGACTGGCCGGAGAGAAACGAGAAGTCGATCTGTCTGGCGAGCACCTCATCAAGGGCGCCGCGGTTGTGCAGGCGGGTCAGTGCATCCAGGTTCACCTTTTCGCGTACAGCCACCAGGTCGGCACGCAGGTTGCGGACCCGTTTCCCCATGGACTGCAGCTGCGCTTCATAGCGGTGCTGGCGTTCACGAATCAACCGGGAGACTATGTCGACAGTCATGGCAAGCTGGGCCCGTATCTCGTCCAGGGAATTGCCCTGCACGGCAGTGCTCAGCACAGCCAGTTCCCGGTTAACCATGTCATCCTTCGCGCTATCGTCACTGATGGCGGAGCGCAGACCACTGGCCAACTCACTGATCAGGCCGCGCATGCCTTCGGTACTGCCGTTTACGGCTGCCTGCTCATCGCGCCGGTGGTTGCGGAAGAATTGTTGCAGGTCTGACCAGCGGCGCTGGTCCATGGCGACCGGTTCCGTCCTTTCCTGCGCCCCCGGTTCCTCCTCTTCCAGGGGAGCGGGTGTCCCGGTCAGGATGTGGCGCGCCCATGCCTTGCAACGGCGTTCCAGTTCGGCGGCCTCCATCGCCTCGATATCGAAGCCGTAACTGCCGTAAGCGCGCAGTATACTCGCCAGGGTGTCCAGGAGCTGGTCCGAAAGGGCCTCCAACGCAACTGTTTGCGGCGCCTCCGCATCCACCACCGTTGGCGAATTTCCGTCTGCATCGTGTTTATCTCTGGAAAACATGCCCATCTGTCACCTCTGTTCCAATCCCCGGTACCCGGCCCCCTTGATTGCGGGCCCCATGAACGCATACAGGATGTGAGCGGCGCTACATCCTCGCCGAAGGATATCCGGTAACTTCCCGTGTGTGAACACCCGTGACTGAAATGGCAATGAATCAGGGTGCGCTGTGCACACCGCAAATAACTGACACCTTGTTACGAAAAAAAAGCCACCCTGCCCTGGCAGGATCTCTATCGAGAACCCGCCAGGGCAGGGTGGCTTGACGGGGCGGCCGTTGGTCGCGCCCGGTTGGGTTACCCGCCGATCCTGATACCGAGCTTCTCGATGGTCTGCAGGGTCAGGCCGCCATGTGGCAGGTTATGCTTGCGCTGGTAGGCGTCGATTGCCCGCATCGTGGCATTCCCGAGCGCACCGTCGACCGTACCGGGATTGAAGCCGGCCTTCTCCAGGGCGCCCTGGATTTGCAAAACCAGTTCCCTGGTGGTGTTGGTTTCACACAGTACCGGTTGCCATTCCAGCCGGGCATCGGACACCTTGGAACGCTTGGGCACGATCTGGTGCTTCGCCGGGATCGGAATCCGCTTCTCTGAAGGCGGGGCGACCAGCTTGCTCATGCGCACGGTCTTGATCTTCGCAGGCACGGCCACTTTTTCGATGCTTGCCTTCTCCTTGATGACCTGCTTGGTAATGGTTTTGTACTTTGCCGGTACCTCGGCCAGGCACAGGGTCTTGCCGGTGGCCTTGCCAGCGCCGGCAGCGCCTTCCGGTTCCCATGACAGCTTCGCATCGGAGACCTTTTTGCGCTTCTCGACCATCTGGTATTCAGCCTCAACCGCAGCACGCTGCTCCTGTGCAGGCTTGACAAGCTTCTTCACCTTGACGGTCTTGTACTCTACAGGGATCTCCACCTTCTTGATGGTGACCGGGGTCTTCAGCACCTTCTTCTCGAGGGTCTTGTACTTGGCCGGAACCTCTACCAGGCACATGATCTCGCCGGTGGCATTGTCAACCTTTTGATTCAGGCCGCGGCCCTTTTTCCAGGTGGTGTAGGCGGGTGATTCCAGTACCTTTTCGGTAATGACATCATACTGTGCCGGTACCTCTACCAGCTTTACCGATGCTTCCTTCACCAGTACCTGTTCCTCGACCCACTCGAATTCGGGTTCGCTGGTGGTGATGTTCTCGGAGGCGGCCTTTTTCAGCAGTTTTTCGGTTTCCGTCTTGAACGCTGCCGGCTGGTAGAACTCGTTGAAACATTGCCCCGGATTGGCGATCTTCGGCAGGCCGAGAGCAAGGGCGGCTGTCACCGTCTGGCCGCCAGCGGCCTTGGCCTTCGCGCCGGGTCCCATGCGCCATTCAGTGCGCGCTGCCTCGATTTCCACCTTTTCTTCGAGCGTTTTGAACTTGGCGGGTACCGCGACCAGCTTCTCGGACTCCTGCTGCACCGGGACACTGACCTCGGTCCATTCGTACTTGGCGGGGATTACCTCGATCTTCTGGCTGGCTTCGGCCACGACGACCTTTTCATCGACCGTCTTGTATTCCGCGGGCACCATGACCTTGGCATAGCATTCACCGGCACGGGCATTGGGCGGCAGTAGTCCGGCACCGGCCGCTGCGCCCATCTTGTCACTGTCTGCAGCGATGACGGCAGCGCTGGCGAGTACGCCCAGTGCGATGCCGGTTGCGGCGACGCGGGCATTAAAGAGTTTGTTGCGAATTACCATAAAACCTCCTGTCCTTGTTTCGGGTTGGTTGTAATGCATGAAAACACGTTAAATACTGTTCCTGGAGAGACCATCGCCGCAGTCGTGCGCCTGTGTCAGCGAATGACCTTGCAGTGCTGTCACTATACTGTCGAGCAGGGAATGCGTTTGTGAATAAATGTAAACAATCGGTGCGTGACAATCGTCAGAATTTTGTTGCCTGTTGT
>JASJGW010000296.1:0-8706 GCA_033791305.1 Gammaproteobacteria bacterium
AGGCTGGCAGGATCGCGATGCCGCCTGCGCGGAGATCCTTGCCAGCATCGAGCGTTATAACCAGGCGCCGGTAAAGCCGCTTTTCTAGCGGGGGCGTTATTGCGGATGAGATCCGCTACTTTATTTCACTACTCGTAAAACCAGGAATCGTTTTCCACCGCTGCGCCGGCATCGTTCTCTACAGGATTGCCTGCCGCGGGTGGCTTGCCCGCGAAGAACAGCAGTTCTTCACTTTCAGCTGCTGAGACTTCGGCCTCCACGACAGTTGTTTCCACGGCAGACTTGTCCCCGAAACCCGGGACCCGCATGTCCTCGAAACGCTTCATCTTCGACATGGTCTTTTCGATCTTTATCGGCCGCTCATCAAGGTCATCCGACACCTCGTTGACCATCGCGCCCTTGCCGGAATCTATCGCAATTCTGCCGTTATCGAGGATGTGCGGCGTAATGAGTACGACCAGTTCGGTATTGATGCTTTTGATGCCCTTGTTCGAGAACAACAGGCCCAGGCCCGGGATATCACCGAGCACAGGAATCCCCTCGCGGGTTTCCGATGCAGTGCGCTTGATCAGGCCGCCGATAAATACTGTTTTGCCACTCTCGACCAGCATGGTGGTGGTGACCTCCGTGGTCTTCTGGTTCGGTATGCCATCGTCGGACACGGAACCGGTACTGACCTCCGGATGGATTTCGAGCAGTACGCGGCCCTGCTCGTCGACCGCCGGTTTCACCCTGAGGATCACACCGGACTCGAGGAACTCGGTCGAGGTCGTGGTGACGTTGTCGATGGTGGTGGTGACATTGTAGCCGAGCCGGTCACCGATGATGGTTTCCGCCTCCTGGTCTTCCAGTGCCAGCAGCTTCGGCGTAGAAAGCGTACGCAAACGTTCGCGCGTCCTGAGTGCATCCAGCACCAGGGTGAGATCGCTCGAGAAGTAGTCCAGGAACAATCCCGGAGAACCCGGGTTGCTCAGCCCCTTGGTTCCGAAGTCGATGTTGCGGCCGCCTGAATTCAGCAGGGCGGCCCAGTCGAGCCCATAGGACTCGGAGTCCTTCAGGCCAACCTCGAGAATCTGCGCCTCGATCAGGATCTGTCGGGGCTGGCGATCGAGTTGCTGCAGCAGCTTGCTGATCCGGTTCAGGAAGTGCGGCGTATCCTCGACAACGAGCATGCGCCGTTCCGGCAAGGTCGTCACCTGGCCATAGCCGGACAGATGGCTCTCGAGTATCTCGGCGATCACATCCGGATCGGAATACTGCACCTTGAAGGTACGCAGCCGGGTCGGTCCGCCGGCCGAATGCTTGCCCGCCTCGTCACGCTCGACAATGAAGTAGCTACCCATGCGCTCTTCAACACTGAACCCTGCCGATGCAACAATGGCGTCGATGGCCTGGTCGATGCTGACATCATAGAGGTTGACCGATACTTTGCCCTCGACATTGTCGGACAGCAGGACATTGACGCGCGCCGCGCGCGACAGCATCTCCATGACCTCGGCGATCGGCATGTCACGCAGCGTGAGCGAGATTTTGCCGTCTTTCATAATACTGTTATCACTGTCTGGGCCGGCCGGTACCTCCGCCTGTCCCTGTTCACCGCAGGCGTAGCGCGGGGACCCAGGCAACAGTAGCAACAGCATGATTGCCGGGGTAATAACGCCTGTTGTGAACCTCCAGCGATGACCCATCACGGCTGTTTCTCCGCATCCTTGTCGATCGACAGTATTCTTTGTATTGCGTCTTTCTGCAGCACCACGTGATACGGGTGCACCGCCACAAGCGTGTAGCCGCTAACTTCCTGGCCAACGGCCAGTATTTCACCGCCGATGTCAGCCAGCGAGTTTCGACCCGCGTCCATGGTGCCGAGCAACACCATTTCCGGTACCGGCGCTTGTGCCTCCGGTTCCTGGTCAGTGTCGCTGTCCCCGGACACCGGGGGTTCAAAGGGATTGGTCTTCAGGCCAGTGTCGACCGCGTGTGCGGCCGCCGACGGCAGCAACATGACAAGCAGACCGATCAGCATGAGGAGCCGGTTACGCATCGTCGACCTCCCGGTACGAAACGACTGTAAATTTGGCATTGAGCCGGGTATCGGAAGCGCCCCTGCCCTCCGGGCCGATGGAAAAGTGTTTCACCACAACATAGCCGAGTTCTTCCCCCAGCTCCTGCAGCCAGGCAAACAGGTCGAAGTATTCACCCGAGACCTCGACGTCGAACAACACCTCCTCGAACATCAGCACGGCATCGCCCTTGCCGGGCGTGACCGCGCGCAATTCCATGTTGTTGCGCCAGGAAATACCCTGCAGTCGGCCGATGACGAAGGCCTCCATCTGGTTCTTGGGCATATTGACCATGTCGCCGTGCAAGCGCTGCACCAGGCCATCAATATCCTGCTGCATTGCCGCCATCTCACGCTCCAGCTCGTCACCATTCTGGGTAATACGTTCCAGTACCTCCAGCGTACCGAGTGATTTCCGGTAATCCCTGACCTCCGGCAAGACGACGTAGACCACCAGCGCTGCCATCAGCAACAGTGTCATACCGACCATTGCCAGGAAGACCTGTCTCGGGTCCATTTTTTTCAACAGTTCTTCCATCAGCTGCTGGGCCCGTTACTGTTGACCGTGACTGCCAGGTTGAAATTCACGAATTCCCGGTTGGCCGCCAGTGACGTATTCAAAATACGGATGTCCTGTATTTCCCGCTGCTCGAACAGGCGCCGAACGAAACGCGACAGGGCGGAATGGTCGCGCGCCTGGCCGCGGATCGTCATGTGGGTTTCGATCTTCCAGGCCTCGGCGCTGTTTTCACTGCTGGCCGGCATTATAATGAAATAACCGTTGCTGGCGGGCTCGGCGGACTTTTCCACAGATGATCCGGCACGCTGGAACTGCCAGTCCTGGAACCAGACATCGCCGCCGGTCAGCGCCCGGTCGATGGTTTTGAACATGGCGGGCGCGGAGGCACCGCTGCGCAGGCCACTCAGCAGTTTGAGCTGATGATCCAGGCTATTCTTTCTCTCGCTCAACTGTGTCAGCGCTTCACGCTGCTGCGTGGTAATCGCCTGCCGCTGCTGCAGTGTGGCGATATCCCGGTCGACCTGTGTAGCCAGAGAGGTAAAGACCGCAAACGCCGCAGCCACCGCAATCACCATCAAGACAATGACCATTGCCATGCGTTTCACCCGGCTTTGCAGCCAGAGACGCGTACGGTAATCCTGCGGAATGAGATCGATATCAGCCATCTTTATCAAACCCGTTCAGGGCAAGCCCCGTTGCCACGGCGATTTCGGGCCGTGGCTGTCTGCCGCCGTCTGGATTGTTCGTGTTGCCAAAGGCCTTCAGCGGGTCGGGTATGGTTTCCACCGGCAGCCTGACCAGACTGTTCAGCAACCCGTCCATGCCCTGCCAGCGTGCCAGGCTGCCCATCAGGTAAATACGGTTGACCGGCTCGCCGTGCGTTTGGGATGCGGTGTAAACCAATACCCGGTTAATTTCCTCAATCAGTCCGCGCAGCATGGGCTTGATGATTTCCAGCAGCGTACCGGCAACATCGATGTCACTGCCTCCGGTATTAGCCGGCACCTGCCCGGGTGCAATATTGTTGTTCTCCAGCAGCACACGTACCGCATCGACCGGCATGTCGAGCTCGCCGGCAATATTCTCCAGCAGCCCGGTTTCGCCGAAGCGAATTTCCTGATCCAGCAACAGGCGTGCGCCGGATACCACGGTGATATAGCTCGCATGACGACCGAAATTGATGGCGAGGACATTCTCGTGTCGATCCTGCGGGCCCATGGCGCTCACCAGCCTGCGAATGGCAACCGGACCGATCTCGAGCTGGCGGGTATCCAGTCCCGCCTTGCGCAGCACTTCCAGATAGCCGATCACCGCCTCGCGCCGCGCCAGCGTGACGATAGCCAATCGACCTGCCGAAGATGTTCCGGACCGCACGGGCAGGTAATCGATGACATACTCACTGAGGTCGTCATCAACCCGCTCCGACAATAAATGCAGCAGCGCCACCGCATCGGACTGACCTTCCTCGACATGGTAGTTAACCGGCATGATCCGGGTGTCACTTGCTGGCAGGGTCGTGACGACCTGCTTCCCCTGGAAGCGGTCTGCCTTCAGGGCCTGCTGAACCAGGCTGCGCATTTTCTTTGGCGCAGCCAGCAGTGTCTCGCGCGGCTCCGGATAGGGCAGCGATACCGTGGCACGCACTGAAATCCTGTCGTCGGCATTGACCTGCAGTTGCACCATGTGCAACTCGCTCAGGGAACAATCCAGCCCGATCGGTCCAATTCGTGTGGAATTGGATCGCCTTGCAGTATTGATAATACGGTCGGTCAATGCGCTCATTGTGATTCGTTTTCCTCCGCGACACCCGTGCCCCGGCAACCTCCAGGGGAGATACCTGATTATCAAATCGGCATGCGGCAGAGTTACTTAAGATTAGGATTTTAAAAGGAAAATATGACAGTATTTTGACTCAAAGGGGAGCTGCGAGCCTTCAACCTGTCAAATTTTCGGCGCTTTACGTGGATGATTCGGCAATGACCCGGACCATACCGGTCTTGTCATCCGAGGTCTGTTTTCGCTCCTTTGCCGCATACAGGGCCGCGTCGGCAGCGCTATAAGCAGCCTCCTGTAATATCTGGACACCGGCAGGGACGCTGACAATGCCAAAGCTCATCCTGATGCAAATCTTGCCGTTTTGTTCAGGCACGCAGATGGCGGCCCGCACGCGCTCAACACCCTCGGCAAGCAGGCTTTCCGGATTATCCGCCATAAAAAGCAGGGCAAATTCATCACCACCCATGCGAATCACGTAACCCTGGTCCCCGACAATTTCCGAGAAACTGTTGTTGATACCGCGCAATACAATATCGCCGAATTCGTGGCCACAGGTATCGTTCATCAACTTGAAATCGTCCAGGTCCATGAAGGCAAAGTGCCAGGTTTGTCCTGCGGCTGACCACTCCGCCGGCTTTTCGTTGAACACCTGTTTCAGAAAACGCCTGTTCCAGGCACCGGTCAACGGATCCTTGTTGGACAGCTGCATCATCCTGTGGTTGGCCTGTTCCAACTCGAAACGGGTACTGATGTCGGCCTTGCGCAGACAGGTATTGCGCATCACCAGCGCCAGGCTGATGCTGCCTGCCCCCAACATGATGAACTGCAGCGACCAGAGTGTCTGGGAATCGAAGTGCCGGCCGGCCGCCCAGGTCGAGGTCGTAAAGGTAATGTAAATAAGCGCCAGCACCAGCAGGGCCTCTTTCAGTCCCCAGGGGACGATCGGTACTACCATGAATAGCAGGGTGACGCTGGCAAACAACGCAAAATTGAAAGAACCGGTATTGTGGGCCATCAGCACGAAGGCCGTGCCGCTGATTATCAACAGCGTGGTTCCCAGCAGGTACAGGGACTGGACGTCCCGGATCGCGCGTGCCGACACCATGATGTGTACGGAGAGCAGCGCCAGCATCAGGCAAGTATAGACCGCACCAATACCCAGCTCGGATTGGCTGAACAAATAGCTTTCCACCCCGAACAGGCACAGCAGGATCACGCTCAGGCCCATGAGCCCGTTGCGGACCTCTTCAGTCGTCAATCGCCGGGCATAGGAATCGATTTCTTCCGTGGCAAAACTGGTAGACGACCAGCCATTCTTCAGGCTGTTGATAAGAATACGGAGCATACACAGGTTATCGGCCGCCTGACTGGTAAATTGAAGCCCGTGACGGGCCTCCCCGCGTGCGCATGATGGGTCGAAGTGCGAATGGGTCGGACCTCTTTATCAGACTGATGCTCAAGCAATACATGTAAACATATGGGTATGCTATAGCCTTAAACCGTCGTTTTCAGGATCGAAAATGCAGCTTCAAGGAGGAAGCTAATGCCACGAGCTAATCGATATTTCCTGCCTGGCCATGTCTGGCATATCACGCATCGATGCCACAAGCAGCAGTTCCTGCTCAAGTTCGCGAAGGATCGTCGCGCCTGGGTGTACTGGCTGTACCAGGCACGCAGACGCTATGGCCTGTGTGTATTGAATTATGTCGTGACGTCAAACCATGTCCACTTGCTGGTCAGGGACGTGGGGCGCGGAGAGATCGCGCGCAGCATGCAGTTGATTGCCGGGCGGGTGGCACAACAATTCAATCGTCGGAAGTCACGAAAGGGTGCCTACTGGGAGGATCGCTACCATGCAACCGCCGTGCAGGTGGATTCTCATCTGGCAAAGTGCATGGTCTATATTGACCTGAACATGGTCCGAGCCGGTGTGGTGGATCATCCTGCGGACTGGGTGCATGCGGGCTATAACGAAATTCAGTTGTTACCGAAGCGCTACCGGTGCATCGACATGCCAGCACTTGCCGCATTGATGGGTTTTACCGATGCAGACAGCTTGCGCGACGGACTGCATAAATGGGTGGAAGTGACACTTGCGAAAGGTGGTCTGGAGCGACAGCCGGCGTGGACCCAAAGCATTGCAGTGGGTCGGCGTGACTACCTCGATGCGATGGGGAGTGAACTGAAGGTCAGCCATCCGGGACGCATGATCGAGGGAGAAGGAGACTACCTGTTTCTGCGGGAGGAACCGAGTACTTATTTGTCCCCAAAAAGACACCTGAAAAGTACGATCTGAGCTGAGAAATGAGGCGGCCTGTAATGTAAAGTTGATTGCCTATCATAGCCTTAGTGAGGTCCGACCCCGCACTTCCCGCACTTCCCGCACTTGTCTGCTTAAATGATGGTTAAAAAGTAGCATCCAAGCCTGAAAATAAGGCTCGCAGCGACTTCAACTTCTTATTAATCCTTATGTTGAGGAGGTCAGACCCAGTAGCCACAGGGAGGTCAGACCCAGTAGCCAAGTAGCGATCAAACTCCGATCGCGAGTCGCGAACCGGAATGCACGGTCTTTGAGCCGGGAAAGATAAGGTACATGACATCATCGAGCTGACTTTCGACCTCTGCCTGGATTGCTGCGCACTGCCCGGGTGTCAGACCAGTGATCTCACAGGCGAATGGATGTACATGTGAAATGCAATAGTCATTCGCATCCTCACCGGTCTGACCGGCATCACTGAGCACACCAGCGAGATGCACAATCGACGTCTCCAGAGAATAGTCGGCCGATTGCTCGGGCGAAATATGCCACTTAACCGACTCGCACAGGGTCATGGGTAGCCCCCACTGGTGCAGCAGGGCACCACCTAGCTGGGCATAATCGAAGCCGATCACATCACGCTCCACCTCGTGCAGTACCCGACTCTCCACCTGCGAATACATCAGGGCTTCAGTTGCTTCGTCCGCGATCGACTGATACATGACCAGGTGCCCGATATCACGCAGCAGCCCGGCGACAAATAGTCGCTCGCTATCCAGTACGTTGCAGTTCACCGCCAGCAGGCGTGCAGCCGCGGCACAGTAGACGCTGCGCGTCCAGAAGGCATGCATATCCATCACTTCGATGGAAATACCGGAAAAGGTCTGTGCTACCGAGGTAGCCAGCACCAGGTCATGCACCTGCTGCGAACCAAGCAAGCCGACCGCACGCGAGACGGTTCCAATTTTCGTAGCAAAGCCGAAATAGGGGCTGTTGGCCTGGCGCAGCAGACGTGTGGCTATGGCGGGATCCGAGCCGATGACTTCCTCGATTTCCGAGAGAGCATAATCGGGATCATCCAGCACTGCCCTTAGTCGCATATAGACAGCCGGCAGCGTCAGCAGCTCCGCGTCTGCGGTTACTTTTTTCCAGAGACTGTTGGTTGGTTGATCCATAAGGCGTGCCTCCCCATTCTCTCTTTTTATCGGTCGCGCACGCGTGATCTTGATGGAACCGGCAGCGATGCACGCCAGGCGCACCATGCAAACCGTTATAGGCCCGTAAAGGTGCCTGAAAAGTGCGGTCTAAGCGTGAAAAACCGGCAAAATACCTGATCAATTTGTTGGTTATCAGAATATTGGCGTGGTCCGACCCCACATCTCCCACCCCACATCCCCACATCCGCTCTACCGTTAAGGCGTGCAGGTAATCTCGAGGTTGTCGAAAATGACAATGTCGTTGTTACCCATGGTCGGCGATGTGATGAGGCGAATGCGCGTAGTTGCGGAGATGTAGCCGCTGATATCCTGGCTGAATGGCTGGTAAGCGGAGTCCGTTGCCGCACCCTGGAACCGGGCCAGCTCGGTCCATGGACCGGCGCTACCATTTGATGAAATTTCCAGCTTCACGTAGTCATTGGCATTGTCCAGACTGGAGCGGCGATAATCAAAACTCAGCGTTGCCGCTGTTGCGCCGCTCAAATCGGCCTCGCGTTCCGCCCCTTCACCACCATTCTGATTGTCACGCAGCCACAACTGATAGGGCCCGTTGTCATCGCGCACCCGCACGTCGTTAGAGCCGGGCCCGTCGGACTCGCCCACTTCCTGCCAGGGGCTTGACGACCAGTCGAGGCTGCCGTCACTTCCCGAGAAACTCACTGCATTGAACTCGTCGCGGAAGGTACCGTCACAACCACTACCCCCACCACCGCCACCACCGCCACCGCCACCGCCCGTGAACAGATTGGAAATCTCCGTGGCGCTCAAGGCCCTGTTGTAGACACGAACGTCATCCAATGTGCCGTCGAAAAACTCTTCCGGGGAACCGTTCGCTCCAATTGCGACCGGTACCGCAGCATTGGTATCGATCGCGCCC
>JASJGW010000297.1:0-3964 GCA_033791305.1 Gammaproteobacteria bacterium
AGCCATGCGGCCGGATTCGGTACTGCATCCAGCAGTGCGTCGACCATCGCATCCAGTGCCGCCTCACCCTGCCAGTCGCTGCGACCATGGCCTGGCAGGTCGACACGCGTGACCCGGAAGCTGGTCTCCAGTAGCAGTGCAAATCCATCCCAGATGCCACTGTGCAAACCCCAGCCGTGGATCAAAACCAGATCGGGACCCTTGCCCGCTGTTTCTGTATAAAGACTCACCTGGCACCCTGTAATGCCGTCATGCCCGCAGCATCCAGCGCCGCCAACAATTGATCCACCTGCACCTCGCTATGCGCCGCCGAAAATGTGATGCGCAGCCTTGATGTACCTTCGGCCACTGTTGGCGGACGAATCGCGCTGATCAGGATGCCCTGTTCGCGCAGCGCCTGACTTAGCTGCAGTGCGCGGTCAGCGGCTGCTACCATCAATGGCTGTATCGCTGTCTCCGAGTCACACAGGGAAAGCCCCAGCTGTCGGGCACCGCGTCGAAAGCGGTTAATCAATCCCTGCAAGTGCTCGCGCCGCCAGTTATCCTCCCTGACTAATTTCAGTGCTGCACGGGCCGCACACGCCACTGCAGGGGGTGGGGCCGTCGTATATATATAGGTACGTGCCTGCTGTATCAGGGTTTCGATCAGGTCTTCATTACCGGCAACAAAGGCACCAAAGGTGCCGAAAGCCTTGCCCAGCGTCCCCATGAGAATCGGTACCTCGTTCATACCGAGACCTGCCTGTGCAACACTGCCACGCCCTTGCGGTCCAAGCACACCCAGACCGTGTGCATCATCCACCAGCAACCAGGCATCATGGCGTGCAGCAACAGCGGACAACCGTGCCAGTGGTGCAAGGTCTCCGTCCATACTGAAGACACCATCGGTTGCCACCAGGGTTTCACACACAGGCGCAGATGCCAGACGTGACGCCAGTTCTTCCGGTTCATTATGCTGATAGCGTATCAGCCGGGCATTACTCAGCCGGGCAGCATCCAGCAGTGAGGCATGGTTTAGCCGGTCCTCAAAGACACGGTCACCACGCCCAAGCAGCGATGCCATCACACCGAGGTTAGCGGTGTAGCCGGTAGAAAACAGCAATGCCCGCGGCCGCCGCACAAAATCAGCGAGCTCCTCTTCCAGTGCATGATGCGCCCGACTATGCCCCGTGATCAGGTGTGCCGCACCGCTGCCGCAGCCGAACTCATCCAGGCCCCGGTGGCAGGCGGCCACCACCTCCGGGTGATTGGCCAGACCCAGGTAGTCGTTACTGCAAAAGGACAGATAGTCCCTGCCGTCGACCCGGACAACAATACCCTGCGGGCCTTCGACAATCTGGCGACTGCGATACAGGTGCTGATCCCTGCGGTCCTGCAGTTGTCTGGCAAGTTCTTTCATGCGCAGGGGAATACAAAACCAAAGTCAATGGCGGAAACACCGGGGATTACGCCGGGTGCAAACCCAGCTTGCCAAACAGGGCGTCATCGTTTGCGGTATCCGGATTTCCGGTGGTCAATAATTTCTCACCATAGAAAATAGAGTTTGCCCCCGCAAAGAAGCACAGCGCCTGCATCTCGTCCGTCATGTCAGAACGGCCGGCGGACAGGCGCACCCAGGAGGCCGGCATCAGGATGCGTGCTGTCGCAATGGTACGCACAAATTCAATCGCATCGATGTCCGTCTGCTGGTCCAGCGGCGTACCCTCCACCTTCACCAGCTGGTTGATCGGTACGCTGCCAGGATGCTCCGGCAGGTTCGCCAGTTCGCAGAGCAGGGCCACCCGGTCTTCACGGTCCTCACCCAGACCGACGATGCCACCACAACAGACGTTAATACCGGCATCACGCACATGCGTCAGGGTATCCAGCCGGTCATCGTAGGTGCGTGTGGTAATAATGTCGCCGTAAAATTCCGGGGAGGTATCCAGGTTATGGTTATAGTAGTCCAGTCCGGCTTCTTTCAACGCCAGCGCCTGCTGCGCATCCAGCATACCCAGGGTAGCGCAGGTCTCCAGCCCCTCGGCCTGCACCCGGCTCACCATCTCGAGTACCCGCTCAAAATTCTTGCCCTTGGGGTTGCGCCACGCGGCTCCCATGCAGAAGCGTGTCGCGCCCGCCTGCCTGGCACGCCTTGCCGCCAGCACCACTGCTTCGAGCTCCATCAGGCGTTCGGGCTCAAGACCGGTGTCGTAATGCACACTTTGCGGGCAGTAGTTACAGTCTTCCGGGCAGCCGCCGGTCTTGATGCTCAGCAGCGTACTGACCTGCACCGCATTCGGATCGAAATATTGCCGATGCAACTGCTGCGCCCGAAACAACAAATTATTGAAAGGCTGTTCAAAAACAGCCCTGACCTCATCACGCGACCAGTCATGGCGTACAGCAATTTCAGGTTTCTCCGACAGACAGGCTGATTGATTACTCATAGTCTGGGAACTATGGGACGGATCAATTTCCCTGTCAACCGGAAAGGGCTTATATGGTTTACAAGTACATGCGCTGGCTACCCTCAATACTCTTCCCGTCACAGTGCCGGCTATGCGGTGTCGCTACGGGCACCGCACTCAAGCTGTGCCCACGGTGTCTGGCCGAGTCACCCTGGATCAGGAACGCCTGTAAACAGTGCAGCACCCCCCTGCCTGCGTATGCAGAAGAGAGCCGCTGCGGTCACTGCCAGCAACGGCCACCCGCCTTTGATACGACGACAGCACTGTTCCACTACCAGCCACCCGTTGATTACCTGATCAAACAAGTGAAGTACGCCAACGAGCTGGCAATCATCCCGCTGTTATCTGCACTCATGTCAGCGCGGCTGACTACACGTGCAGCGCCCTTACCCTCGCTGCTCGTCCCGGTACCGCTACACCAGAGGCGTCTGCGTGAACGTGGTTTTAACCAGGCCACCGAGCTGGCACGACGTGTCGGCCGCGAACTGGGCATCCGCACCGATCACCGGCTGTGTAAACGTAACAGAGACACCCAACCACAATCCCTGCTGTCACCCAATGCGCGCCGCCTGAATTTGCGTAATGCCTTTTCCGTGCAGCGCCGACAGGTTGCCGGGCATATCGCCATCATTGATGACGTCATGACGACCGGTCATACCAGTAACGAACTGGCACGGGTGTTAAAACAGGCCGGCGCCAAACAGGTGGAAGTATGGGTGATCGCACGTGCAGGTTAAGCCGGAAATGCTATTTGATGTTGTAGGAACGCATCACATGCGCAAATTCAGGTAAACATATAATCGAACAGGATCCCCAAAAAGATCACCGCACCAACCCAGTTGTTATTCAGAAACGCCTGGAAACAGCCTTCACGGGTGCGAAAGCGAATCAGATACTGCTGATAGGCAAACAGGACACCAGCCAGCAGTACGCAGCTGTAGTAGATGGCCCCCAGTTCTGCCTGGTGACCAATCATCAACAGGCACAGCAACACCATGATCTGAATGATGCCAATGATCTGGCGATCGGAATCACCGAACAGGATCGCTGTTGACTTGATCCCCAGCGCGAGATCGTCTTCGCTGTCGACCATGGCATACATGGTGTCGTAGGCAGTCGCCCAGAGTAATGTTGCCAGGAACATCAACCAGGCAATTTGTGGCACCGTACCGGTCTGCGCCGCAAACGCCATCGGCACCGACCAGCCAAACGCCGCACCCAGGACGACCTGCGGCAAGTGAGTGACGCGCTTCATGAACGGATAAATGGCCGCCAGCAACACACCGGCAATGGATAACAGGAGCGTCAGCCTATTCAGCTGCAAAACCAGCACAAAGGCGGCCAGGCACAATACCAGGAACAGTATTTTTGCTTCCCTGGTGCTGACACGTCCGGATGTCAGCGGCCTGTTCTGGGTACGCGAGACATGACAATCGATGTCACGGTCAGCGTAGTCATTGATGACACATCCTGCTGATCGCATCAGGATCACGCCCAGCACAAACACCACCAGCACC
>JASJGW010000298.1:0-3840 GCA_033791305.1 Gammaproteobacteria bacterium
TTTCGTGGGGCAACTGTGGGGTAGGTTCACTGATCACAGATATGCCGGTTGCCAACCATGTCTGCGGCTTCCTGAGGGGTGGTCGGCATGCCGGGCATCGCACCCTCCATCATCTTGCTGCAGGTCTGCATCTTTTTCATGGATTCATTGCTGGATACTTCCCGGGCGAAGGCAATGCCTTCTTCCTGGGCCTCGTCACGCTTGCCGCTGGCACACAGGGACTCCACTTTGGCCTGCATCTGGTTTGCCCGTTGTTCAAATTTTTTCATGTCGGACTCGTCGATTTCGGCCATGCAGGCTTGCATCTTCTGTGCCTGTTGCATCATGTTCTGCATATCGGCCTCGCTCATGTTCTGGAAATTCTGTGCACTGGCCACTGCAGGCAGCATCAGGATTATGATTATCGTAAATATTTTCATGGTGTTCTCTCCGTGTGCCTTGTCTGTCGGGCAGGCATCCTGCAGGATCCGGTCTGCAAGTATATCAGCTGTTCGTCTGCACCCAACGGACAATGTCAGGCGCTGCCATGGCGCCGGCCTGGCGCGCGACTTCACGGCCGTTCCTGAATACGATCATGGTCGGGATGCTGCGGATTCCCAGTTGGGCACCGATGTTTTGTTCGGCCTCGGTATTGAGTTTGGCCAGGCGTACCCGGGGTTCAAGTTGTGCAGCGGCCTGCGCAAAGGCCGGTCCCATCATCTTGCAGGGCCCGCACCACGGTGCCCAGAAATCGACCACTAGCGGAATATCATTGCGTTTGACGTGCTGCTGAAAATTGGTCGCAGTCAGTTCAAGTGGGTGCTGGTTAAACAGGGGCTGATGACACTTGCCACACTTGGGTGCAGCGTTCAGCTTGTCTGCAGGAATGCGGTTGACCGCATTGCAGGCAGGGCAGACGATATGCAGGGGATTACTCATGTTCAGGTCCCGAAAGTTTGCGCAGTTGTGTGTGCAGCAGTTGCATTTCATCAAGCAGATCCAGTGCCAGTGCAACGCCTGCCAGGTTGATGCCGAGATCCTGTTGCAGGCGTTTTGCCGAGCGGATCCGCTGCAGGCTGACGCCGGAAAAAAACCAGTGTGATTTGTCAAAACCGGACGGCTCGATCACGCCTTCATCCACCAGCTCGGTAATGAATTCGGCATGTACTGCGCAGGCATCACAGAGTTCACGCAGGCTCAGGTGAATTTCTTCTTCGATGATGATGCCGGTCAGGATATCTGTGTGTTGTGTAACCATTATTAAACCCCCAGTCTTGCGCGCGGGTTGAAATCAAGTGCCTGTTGCATGTCTTTGTAGATGTCCTTTGCCCTGTCCGTGCTTGCTGCCGGCAGTGATATGCCGAGGATTACATACAGGTCGCCAGCCGGTTTACCGGGTATTCCACGACCTTTCAAGCGTAACTTGTCGCCACTGGCAGCCCCCGGTTTGATCTTCATGTCGACAGGACCGGCCGGTGTCGGTACCTTGATACTCGCACCCAGTGCAGCCTCCCAGGGTGCGACCGGCAGATCAAGGTAGACGTCCCGGCCATCGACGCGGTAGATGCTGTGCGGGTTGAACTCGATCTCCAGGTACAGGTCACCGGCCTTGCCTTCACCCATGCCCGGGTTGCCCTGGCCGGCAAGCCGTATATGCTGGCCCTGCTTGACGCCCTTGGGAATGCTGACCTTGAGAATGCGCTCCTTTGTGGTGACATGACCCTGCGCATTCACTTCCGGGACCCGCAGGCTGAACGCGCGGGTGGCACCGTTCATGGCGTCTTCCAGGTCAATCAGCACCTTGGCATGATGGTCGTTGCCACGGGCGTGGAAGCCACCTTCTGTACCATAGCCACCCGGGCCTGCAGTCCGGAAACCCTGTCCAAACAGCGATTCGAAAAAGTCACTGTAGGCACCGGCGTCGGCACCATCACCGAAGCCGCCGGTGTAGCCACCACCGCTGAACTCAAAGCCGGCATCCCAGTCAGGCGGGGCATTGAAGTCCTGTCCGGACTTCCAGTTAGCGCCCAGTTGGTCATAGGCCGTGCGTTTTTCCGGGTCCTTGAGAACCTCGTAGGCCTCGCCGACTTCCTTGAAACGATCCTCGGCATCCGACTGCTTGCTGACGTCCGGATGATATTTTCGCGCCAGTTTTCGATAGGCCCGCTTGATCTCGTCCTGGGTAGCGTCCCGCTTGACGCCCATCACTTCATAGTAGTCTTTGAATTCCATATGCTTCCTGTAACACCTGGTTAAATCCCTGACGGAGTTGCAATACCTGATCTATATTCTATTGGGTGTGGAACCTTCTTTTTCAATCCACGTCATCATCGACTATATCTCAAATGCCTGGTGCAACTCCGGCATCACCACCCGGGTATTGTCCAGCAGGTGGCTGAAGGCGGTCATGCTGTCCTTTTCGCCATGCACCAGGAAAGTGGTGTCCGGGTTACCGGCCTGGCGGTGCCAGGCCAGTAATTCTTTCTGGCCGGCGTGGGCCGAAAATCCGCCAATGGTGTGAATACTTGCCCGTACCGGGTAGTCGTCACCAAAAATGCGGACGCTTTTCGCCCCGTCCACGATGCGGCGTGCCAGGGTACCTGTTGCGGCATAACCCACAAAGACAATACTGCTGTGTTCACGACCGAGGTGGAGCCGCAGGTGATGGCGGATGCGTCCGCCGGTACACATGCCGGAGCCGGCCATAATCACGGCACCGCTGGTGATCTGGTTGATGGCCATGGACTCGGCCGTCTCGCGCGTGAAGTGCAGTCCGGAAAACTGGAAGGGATCGTGACCCCTGGCAAACAGGCCGGCGGTGTGCTCGTCATAGCATTCCCGGTGTCGCCGGAAGATCTCTGTGGCGGAGATGGCCATGGGGGAGTCGAGAAATACCTGCAGGAAGGCGGGCAGGGTGCCCTGCGCCTTGCCCGCATGCAGGTAGAACAGTAGCTCCTGTGCACGTTCCAGGGCAAAGGTAGGAATGACGACATTGCCGCCACGGGTGAGGGTCGTGTTGATGGTGCTATACAACTCCTCAATAGAAGGCTCGAGTTGCTTGTGTTGCCGGTCGCCGTAGGTGGTTTCCATCACGACCACGTCGGCAGCGGGTGCTTTATCCGGATCGCGCAGGATCGGCCGGTCGCTTAGACCCAGGTCGCCGGAAAACAGGATACGGCGCTGTTTAGAACCCTCGGTCAACTGCAGCAGGATACAGGCCGATCCGAGGATATGCCCGGCCTCGTAAAAGGTGACCTGGATACCGGGTGCCAGCTGTATGGCCTCATGGTAGCGCGCGGTGCGCCCAAAGTATTCAAGTGCGTTCAGGGCATCGAGGGTTGTATACAGCGGCGTGATGATATCTGACTTGCCACGGCGCCGTGCCCGGCGGTTCAGGTAACGCGCCTCTTCCTCCTGCAGGCCGGCAGAATCCAGCATGATCAGGCGTGCCAGTTCGCGGCTGGCAGATGTGGTAATGATTTCCCCGCTGAAGCCACGATTGGCCAGTAGCGGGATGCGCCCACAATGGTCCAGGTGGGCGTGGGTCAGCAACAGGTAGTCGATGGCAGCCGGATCAAAGCCGAAGTCGTCGGCATTGTCCTCTTCCAGTTCACGGCCACCCTGGTAGAAGCCGCAGTCAATGAGGATGCGCTTGCCGGCACATTCCAGCAGGTGACAGGAACCGGTGACACCCTGTGCCGCACCATGAAAGGAAAGCCTCACGGGTTGATTTGCCCGGGAGATTCGGGGGGAATCAGGGGTTCACCGGACTCAGCCATCAGTCGTCCAGGATCCCGTGCTTCGGTCAGAACGACTATATTCCTGTTAGTCCAGACATCATGTCTTATATGTCTCTGATCA
>JASJGW010000299.1:0-6169 GCA_033791305.1 Gammaproteobacteria bacterium
CATCACCTGCGGCTGCGTATGACGCGCTCGCAATGATCGGCCCAATACCCAATATCTCGTCTAAACGCTGGTAGATCTCGTTTCCCTGGTTGCTGGTTTCTATTTGTTTCTCACTTTGTTTCAATCGCTCATCAAGCAGGCGTAATTCTTCCAGCAAATCAGCAAATAACTCCCGGCTGCGCATCGTTAAGCCATTTTCTGCCTCTTCAAGAATATCAGGTAATCTTTTGCGCACCGCACTAATCCCTTTGTTGATCACAATACCGTATTCGGCTAATAAGCCTCGAACTTGATTCACCAGTGCGACACGTGCTTTTTTGATGCGCTCACGCTGGCGATGAAGGTTCTGTATATCCTGTTGCTCAACTGACTTGATCGGCACAAAACGCATTGTAGGTCGCTGGGCTGCTTCTGCTATAGCCTCCGCATCGTTGTAGTCATTTTTATTTCCTTTGACATAGGGCTTAACATATTGCGGTGCGATGAGCTTTACCTCATGTCCCAAACGCTTTATTTCTCTTGCCCAGTAGTTTGCTCCACCACAAGCCTCCATCGCAATCATACAGGGCTCGAGCTGAGCAAGGTATTGCAGTAACTGATGACGCTTTAGTTGTTTCTTTTTCACGTATCTGCCCATCTTATTAACTGCGTATAGATGAAAAATCGATTTTGCTATATCTAGACCAATTGTTGTAATCTTCATGTTGGATCCGCTCCGCCTTTGTTAAATGGTTTCTTGAAACTCCATTTTGGCCCATTACGAGGCCGGTTGTAAGGTGGAGTGGGTCCATGCCATTATCCCTGTAGGCAAAGGCGCCAAGACGCCAGGAAAAAATAAATATGCCTTTAGAATAGTACGATTTTAACTTTGCGATCTTGGCGTCTTGGCGAGAGTTGTTCTTTCTGGGCTGGCACTCGTTAAAAAAATGTTCCGTCAATCGGCGAGGAGGCGCTGGCAAAACGCTTGCGTGGTATGCGACCGGCCCTGAATGCCTCACGGCCAGCCTCGATACCCTTCTTCATGGCCGAGGCCATTAATACCGGGTCCTGTGCACCGGCAATGGCCGTGTTCATTAAGACACCGTCACATCCCAGTTCCATTGCAATGGCAGCATCCGAAGCCGTACCGACGCCCGCGTCGACCAGAATCGGGACGGAGGCATTTTCAACGATGGTCATGATGTTGTGCGGGTTGCGGATGCCCAGGCCGGAGCCAATCGGTGCAGCTAGCGGCATGACCGCGACACAACCCATGTCCTCAAAACGCCTGGCGATGATGGGGTCGTCATTGGTGTATACCATCACCTTGAAGCCGTCCTTGACCAGTATTTCTGTGGCTTCGAGCGTCTGCACAATGTCAGGGAACAGGGTCCTTTCGTCACCCAGTACCTCCAGCTTGACCAGATCATGCCCATCCAGCAGTTCCCGTGCCAGGCGACAGGTACGGACGGCATCCCCGGCGGTATAACAGCCGGCCGTATTGGGTAGCAGCGTGTACTTGTCCGGGGAGATGATCTCCAGCAAACTGGGTTCGTCCGGGTTCTGTCCGATATTGGTGCGGCGTATGGCCACGGTCACGATCTCGGCACCACTTGCCTCGGTGGCAGCGCGCGTTTCATCCATATCCCGGTATTTTCCCGTGCCAACGAGCAGGCGGGAACGGTATTCAACGCCGGCGATAAGCAGTGGATCTGTGGTTGCGTGAACGTGTGCTTGCATGAAGGTGGACATAGGCGATTAACTCTTTAATACTTGAACAGTAGCTGTTTGTCGGGACAATGGTTAAACCGGTGACCGGTGCTGTTCAGCCGCCACCGATAGCGTGCACGATTTCAATCTGGTCGCCGTGATTTATAATGTAGCTGTCAAAGGTGCTGCGTGGCACAATTTCCTGGTTGACCTCCAGGGCCAGTCGTTTGTCAGCCAATCCAAGTGAACGCAGCAGTTCACTCGCACTCAGCTTGTCCGGATATTCGCGTGCGTTACCGTTAAGGGTAATATTCATGGTGCTTAATATGTGTGCAGATGTTGAATCGAGGCTATTCTACCGCAATCATCCTGGTTTCGGTCAGTATCAGGGAAATAACAGCTTATGACACCCATTACGGAAGATATTATTTCCAGCGAGATTGCAGGGACACTGGATGGCCTGATGGTGGAGCGTGTCAGGCGCACACCGGATAATACCGCCTATCGCAGTTATGATGCGGACAGCAAGACCTGGTGTGATACCAGCTGGCGAGAGGTTGGCGAGGAAATATCTCGCTGGCAGGCCGCTCTGGCGGCCGAGAACCTGCTTCCGGGTGACCGGGTGGCCGTGCATCTGCGCAATTGCAAGGAGTGGGTGTTCTTTGACCAGGCCGCGCTTGCCTGTGGCCTGGTGATCGTGCCGCTGTATACCGACGACCGGCCTGACAACATCGCCTATATAATGACTGACGCTGCAGTCAAGGTGTTGCTGGTGCAGGATGCCGCAGCCTGGAAACGGCTGGGACCGGCACTGGCCGGGCAGGAGGACCTGCAACGGGTCTTGATTCTGAGCAGTGCCCTGAACAGTGTAACGGCGTCACCGGCCGAGGTGCTGGCAGATGAGCGGGTTTGTTTTGTAGCTGACTGGCTGCCGGATAATCCTGTTCCTTTCGGCAAGCGTACAGGGGACCCGCATGCACTGGCATCGATTGTCTATACTTCCGGAACCACCGGGCGTCCCAAGGGGGTCATGCTGACGCATTATAATATGCTGTCGATTGCCCATTCGGCACTGACCATGATTGACGTTTACCAGGAAGATCTGTTCCTGTCTTTTTTGCCCCTGTCGCATACCCTGGAGCGTACGGCCGGTTATTACCTGCCGGTCATGTCCGGTTCTGCCCTGGCCTATGCGCGTTCCATTATGCAGCTGGCTGAAGATCTGCAGAATATTCGGCCTACGGTTATGATTGCGGTGCCGCGTATCTTTGAACGCGTATTTGCGCGCATACAGGGACAGCTGGACAAGCAGTCCGGATTCAAGCGGGCACTGTTTAATATGACAACAGCGGTCGGCTGGCATCGCTTCGAGTACCAGCAACACCGGGCTGCCTGGCACCCGCGCCTGCTGTTATGGCCGCTGTTAAACAAACTGGTTGCGCAGAAAATAAAGGTAAAGCTGGGAGGGCGTTTGCGCATGGCGGTCAGTGGTGGCGCTGCACTGTCGAAACCGGTTGCCAGAATATTTATTGGCCTGGGTGTACCGATACTGCAGGGTTACGGACTCACTGAGACCAGCCCGGTGCTCAGTGTGAACGTGCCGGATGATAACGAGCCAGGCAGTGTCGGTATTCCGTTGAATGGCGTTGAAGCACGCATCGGCAAGGATGATGAACTGGTGGTCAAGACGCCGGGCATGATGCAGGGTTACTGGAACAATCATGCGGCCACGAAAGAGATCATTGATGCGGATGGCTGGTTGCATACCGGTGACCAGGCACGCATAGAAAACGGGCACATCTATATCACCGGCCGACTCAAGGATATACTGGTCATGTCCAATGGCGAAAAGGTTCCGCCCATGGATATGGAACTGGCCATCAGCCTGGTGCCGGTGATTGAGCAGGTGCTGGTGATCGGGGAAGGTGAATCCTACCTGGCGGCTATTGTTGTGTTGAGTACGGATGAATGGCGGCAACTGGCAAAACGCTTTTCCCTGGATGCGGGTGCGGCAGACAGCCTGCACAATGAGAAGCTGCATGCGGCCCTGCTTAAGGATATCAAGGGGCGTTTAAAGGACTTTCCCGGTTATGCCAAGATTCGACGCCTCATCCTGACACTGGAATCCTGGACCGTGGATAACGGCCTGCTGACACCCACCCTCAAGGTCAAACGTGCGCGGGTGCTGGAAAAATTTGCCGCGGAGATCAAGGCGCTTTACGACAGTGGCCCGGTCAAACGACGGTAACCCTCGTGCGCATAAAGCGTTGGTATTTCAGGGTTACCAGCTCACATACGCAAATCCCCGTTCCTGTAGCAGCATGATGTCATCAATCCCGATGGGCACGACCTGTGCGAAGGGCAGCAGATCTTTTTCCGTCCATTGCAGTGACTTCATGGTATTGCCGCAGGCATGGAAGGCCACGCCGTAGCTGGCCAGTGAACCGGCGCGTTGTTGCAGTTCAAACGGGACCGACCGTTGCGGGTGTTTCCCGAGGAGCTGCAGGCCCGGGCCAAACACGCCCACCACAATTTCAACATCATCGCTGTATTTGCGTATCAGTTCGCCCGCAGAGAATAAAATGTGTTGCAGGTAATCCGGGTCGGCCTTGTTGCACTGATAGATGATTCGATGTTCCGAGGCGTCGTCAAAGTGTGATTCTGTGTGGTGCGCATGCACCTGTCTGGCTGCAACCAGGCCACCCAGCAAGCCAATGGATTTCAGCGCCAGTCGGCGGGTGCGGTTAAATAACTTCCCTGTGTACATCGTGATTCTCCAGGAGTCGGGTTTCGGTTAGACTGTGGTGGGTGTCAGCACCGTTATTGATTCTGCCGGGTTTAACGCCCTTGCTGGTGCCATTTTAGCGCAGTCACCCGGCTTTTTCTTTCCCGGTTACTTGCGTGGAGGCCTTTCATGAACGCAGCAAGCATCAGGCAATGGTTTCTGAACATTTTAGTGGCTGCAATCATTGCCGGGTGTGGAAATCCCATGGCTGTGAAGAATGATGTTAATTCGCAGTTTTTTTACATCAGACCCGGTTCGAAGCTGATTCTGCATCAGGATGTGAATATCGGGTCCGGGAGTTCGCACGCCAGTTTTCAGCATGGCAAGGTGGTCACCGGGCTGGACAACTATACCGTGGGCTGTGAACTGGATGTCCGCAACCTGGGGCCGGGTATGGTCAGTGCCGGGACCTTCACCATTTCACGTGCGGAGAGCTCACAGGAATGGATCAGTCAACCCAACATTATGCGTTTTTACCGCGTCATCTACCTGCAGTCCGATACTCAACCCGATGTGTTGCGCCTGACCTGCCAGGACTGGGATGGCCCGTTGCAGGGCACGGACATCACTGTCCCCGAAATACGCGACGCGCTGGGGGGTTACTTCGGTTTTGAATTTGCTCAACAGGGTTAAGGTTCATCTACAGCTGCGCGCCGTTTTCTGGCGTAGCATCGGTATTCCAGGCGCTTACAAGGTTGTTTTTTTCAGCAAGATCACATGAAAATACAAGCGGTTGTAGTGGTCCGCCCCACTTCTGGCCACTTCTGGTTAGTAAGATCTGTGTTTTGCCCCGGTTTTCATGAGCGAAGAAAGTGCGTCAAAAATTTTACACTCTTATCTGCGCGGCGTAATTTTGACTATCTTATTGAATCCTGTTTAAAAATAATTTTTTCAGGCCGGTTATCCGGGGGTTGGGTTGTCAGGATAACTTACGGTCAGCTTACAAATGGATTGTTGGCAGGCGCCAGATTCGTGTTAACTTTATGTAAAATGTGGATAAATTATTTATGGCATAACGATTGCATGATTTGAATCGCTAATAAACATACGGATACACACCAAAGAACGGAGACACACTAATGAATCTAAATTTTAAAAAACATGTATTACCGGTGGCAACGCTGCTTGCTGCAGTGGCTGCATCGCCGTTGCAGGCTGCTTCGGTTACCTTTAATTACGACCAGAGTTTTGGCGCGGTGAGTCCGGATGGGCCGGCGCCGTGGGCGACTGCGACTTTTGATGACAGTGGAGGCGCCGGCTCCGTGACCCTGACCATGAGCGTGGCGGGGACCGTGGGTGGTGCAGATGTCACCGGAATGTACTTCAACCTCTTGGACGACTCCCAGGCCACCCTGGATGGCCTTAGCTTCATATTTGGTGGATCATCGACCGGTCCCGCGGCTAATAGCGTCTCAGCGGTTACTAATAACTTTCAAGCCGATGGCGATGGCATTTATGACATCTTGTTTGATTTCCCGCCGCCCGGTAACCGCTTTGGGCCGGGTGAGCAAGTAGTTTATACCATCACTGATACAGCAATGACTATTACTGCGGCCGATTTTAACGTATTCGGGGAACCAGGACCTGGTGCCGGCAATCCGGGTCCATTCCTTTCGGTTGCAAGATTCCAGTCCACTCCTGGAGGTGGCAGTGACTGGGTCGGCGCTGTTCCAGTTCCAGCAGCAGTCTGGTTGT
>JASJGW010000300.1:0-9019 GCA_033791305.1 Gammaproteobacteria bacterium
TCACTTGCCCATCTGTGTTATTTGGTTTATGTGACCTAAGTCCAATAGTCTCGCTGGATTATTGATTAGAAAATTTCAGTAGGCCCGGTGTAGATCTAGTATTTTAAGGAAACGAAACATGGATAGAGGAAAACGCAAAGGCGACATCTCTATCCCAGAAAAATGAAAGGAGATGCTAAACAAAGTGCAGCAGCAGGCACTACCTGGGAGAGAGTACTTGGGGTGGGAACCTCGGTTCTTGTGCAAGCCATTGTTTGAGGTACAGGTACTTGTATTGTGTAATTCCAATGATGGCAGGACAGGGATAATGGCGTTAAATTGACTGGAGTTTTGCAATAACATTCAAGAATGAAAATAGTCTTCTGGCTGTACTTATAACAACGAATATTTAGGAACAATTCATGAAGAAATTACGCTTGTTGGGTGCGGTATGCATTGCTGTCTTCACCCTTATCGCAACGCCATCCTATGCAGCCTTGTTCGACCGTGGCGGCGACCTGATTTATGACAGCACACAGAATCTTACCTGGACACAAAATGCGGGCATGAGTGGGTACAGGAGCAGCTGGGATGATGCGATGGCGTGGGCCGAGAACCTGGAGTTCGGAGGTTATAACGACTGGCGGCTACCTACCACAACACCATTCGACGATCCGACCTGTTCCGGGGACGTCAGAGCCGCAGGCACAATTCTCCTTTACTACGAACATCGCCTTGACTGCCGTGGTGGCGAGATGGAACTTCTTACTTATCTCTATGATCCCTGGAATAATCCGCTTTTTATAAACGTTAACAGGACAAGATACTGGATGGCCACACCCTACAGGGACTGGATAGATCCATGTATCCATTACCCTGCCTATGATGTTCCCTGTACTATCGTAAATGATAGCGGTATCCGGACGGATTTCTACTGGCAATGGGGCTTTACGGGATTCGATGGCATTAATGGCCCGGCCTACAAGACCGCATTAAGAGGAACCAATGATCGCTATGCCTGGGCGGTGCGCGACGGCGATGTCGGCGCAGTGTCAATCCCGGATCCAGAGATCATGGTCAGCGACTCAGCAGCCCCCGTAACAAATCTTCAAATGCCGTTTGGCAATGTCATCGAGATGACCTCATCTGACGGCACAGTGACCGTCACCAACGGCGGGGATCAGGATCTTGTGATTGGACAGATCGCTGTTACCAATCCGCTGGCAGCACCGTTCAGCATCCTGAATGACAACTGCTCAAATCAGACGTTGACAACAGGGTTGAGCTGCACCCTTACCGTCAGGTACTCACCGCCGGTAACGGGGACATCCATTGACAGTTTCAGCATACCCTCCAACGATCCCGATGAAGACCCGGTAACATTCAATGTGTCCGGTACAGGAATCAGTGCATCCGCACCCGAAATCACAGTCACTGACTCCGTGAACCCGGATGATGATCTCCAGGTGTCATTTGGCGAGGTCACCGCGACGACCACATCTGATCAGACCATCAGGATAAGCAATGATGGCGGAACGAATCTGGATATTGGCCAAATCGCTGTTGCCAATCTACTGGCAGCACCGTTCAGCATCCTGAATGACAGCTGCTCAAATCAGACGGTCGTACCCGCCGCAAACTGCAGCCTTACTGTCAGGTTTGCGCCCCCATTACCCGGTGCGTCCAATGTCAGCTTAGACATCCCTTCCAACGATGATGACGAAAACCCGGTAACCGTCAACGTATCCGGTACAGGAACCGAAATACTGCCCCTGGATAGCAACGGGGACGGCATTTCGGACAGCGATGCGATTGCTCTTGGACTGGACCCGAATGACCCGGATACCGATAATGACGGTCAGCCGGATGTTATTGAGGTGGGCGCAGATATCGAAAATCCGATGGATAACGACGGCGACGGCCTGATCGATGCACTGGAACCGGGAGTAACAGCAAGTAATGCAGAGATTGCCAGTGGCCTGCTGTTGGCAAGTGGTGACACCGTCATTATTACCACGGCTCCCGGTGAACTGCTCTCGAATGTCAAATCTGATGAATCGGTCGACGGACCGGCCGGGATAGAATTTCTATTTGGTACGATCAGTTACACAACAAGCGCCCCACTGGGTGGCAGTGTGACAGTGCGTATGGCTTTCTCTGCGAATCTGCCAGACACGCTGGTCATCAACAAGGTGGACAGAGACAACAACCATACCGTGTTGCCGGATACCGTCTGGCACCAGGTTGACAACAGGTCAGTGGATATCACATTGACAGATGGCGATCCGCAAACCGATCTTGACAAGGCCATCGACGGGTCAATCGAGGACCCCGTTGCGATCGGCAACGCCGTAAATGCCGGCGGTGGGGGTGGCGGCGGCGTGGTTGGTGGAGGTGGTGGTGGCGGTTGCACCATAGGAGCTACGGCGAATATGGATCCGACCTGGCTGTTTATCCTGCTGGCACCTGGAATCCGTTACCTGCGACGACATAGAATCAAGTTGAAAAAAGTCGCGTGACGGTTACAACAGGACCAACAAGACTGATCACGTGAAGCCGGGGCATACCCGGCTTGTTCTGGTCACCTGAACAAGCCAACCCGGGTATCACCAACGCCACGCGGGTCACTGGCTGCATGCACCTGGCCGGCTTTCCGATCCCAGTAGATTGCCTGCATGTTCCCGTAGGTGGAATCCAGTGGTGTTAACTGATGACCGCGCGCAGCCAGCGCCTTGATCATGCTGGCATCAAACGCACCGGGTTCATGCTGTACCACATCGGGTAAATACTGATGATGGAAGCGTGGCAAACTAACCCAGGAATCCGGCTTATTGCCGGCGGCCAGATCCAGAATCCCCAGCAATACCATGGTAATAATGCGGCTACCTCCCGGCGTACCCAGTATGGCAACGCCTGATTCGCTCTCAACGAAGGTGGGCGACATACTTGATAAAGGCCGCTTGCCGGGTTCGATGGCATTCGCCTCTGCACCCACCAGGCCATAGACATTCGGCACACCCGGCTTGGCAGAAAAATCGTCCATCTCGTCGTTCAACAGGACACCGGTTCCCGGTGGCACCACACAGGCACCGAATGGATAATTAATACTCAGGGTGGCCGCCACCCGGTTGCCCTGGCTGTCCAGGATCGAGAAATGTGTGGTATCCCGACCACCGGTTGCTGCAGGCACGCCGGGCAGGGTCGAACTAGGCGTGGCACGATCCAGCCGGATGGATTTTGCCAGGTAATCGGCATGCCCCGGACTGGTGAGGCGGGCCACGGGCACGGTGACAAAATCGGGATCACCAAGGTATGCAGCACGGTCCCGGTAGGCACGGCGCATGGCCTCGATCACGACATGGGTACGCGTTGCTGCATCAAGCTCCTGGAGCTGGAAGTCACCTAACATATTCAGCATGGCTGCAAGCGCGACACCACCCGAAGAAGGTGGAGCCGCCGAGGTAATGCGCATGCCCTGAAATTCACCACGGACCGGCTCTCGCTCCACCACATGGTATTGCGACAGGTCCTCCAGCGTCCAGATACCCCCCGCTGCGCGCACCCCGTCAACCAGTTGCCGCGCAACCGGTCCACGATAAAATCCGGCATTGCCGAACCGTGCGAGCGCCTCCAGCGTGTCCGCCAGATCGGACTGCACAATGCGCCAACCATCTGCTGGCACGTCGTCATCCTGTAAAAATATTTCCGCCGCCTCCGGATCATTTTGCAGGGTGGTCTGCCGGAATTTTGCCAGTTTCCGGTAAGGTGCATCGACTACAAACCCCTTGCGCGCCAGGCGAATGGCCGGCTGCAGGCTGCGCTTGAGCGACAAGCGACCATAATGACGTGCAATATGTACCAGTGCGGCCGGTTCACCGGGGATCCCGGCAGCAAGTGCACCGTCGACCGACATACCCGGAATGACCGCTCCATCAGCATCGAGATACATATCCCGACGGGCGGCAAGCGGGGCCTTTTCGCGGCCATCGACCATCACTTCATGCCCGTCACGTGCCCGGTGCAACAACCAGAAACCGCCGCCACCGATACCGGAACTGTATGGCTCAACAACGGCCAGTACCGCGCTCACGGCCACGGCTGCGTCGAAGGCATTACCGCCGGCAGCCAGGATTTCTATCCCCGCCTGTGTCGCCAGTGGATGTGCGCTGGCAATCGCGTCAGCCGGTGGCCGGGCGGCAACTGCGGCTGTCGAAAACACACAGTACACAAACAGCAAAAAGACCCCGCGATGGAGCCCCGTTCTCAACCGTGACAGATCAATGTTCATCCACTCGCCTTCTTGCCAGTCAGCCGCTCGTATTTAAGCAGCAAATCCTCCCTGCTTTCCACGCGATCGGGGTTAAGGGGGATGCATTCAACGGGACAGACTTCCACGCACTGTGAGACATCATAGTGCCCGACGCATTCTGTACACAGATCCGGGTTGATCTCGTAGATTTCTTCACCCTGATAGATCGCATCATTCGGGCATTCCGGTTCACACACATCGCAATTGATGCATTCATCGGTAATCATCAAGGCCATACTAGAATCCTGCCGGAAAATCCTGGAAAATCTGAAGGTAAAATGCAGACAACAGTTTAATTCATGCGTCCGCGTAATGCAGTCACAACCCGCTGGTGGACAAAGGGTGTGACGTCACCACCAAGACTGGATATTTCTCGCACCAGACTGGAAGATATATAGGCATACTGTTCAGCCGGCGTCAGGAACATGGTTTCAATTTCCGGCGCAAGATGGCGATTCATGCTGGCGAGCTGAAATTCGTATTCAAAATCAGACACGGCACGCAAACCACGCAGAATGATAGTGGCCTGCTTTTGATGCATGAAATCAACCAGCAGGTTATCAAAGCTGCAAACCTCCGCGTTATCGATATGCGCCAGCACTTCACGTGCAAGAGTTACCCGCGTCTCAATCGGGAAGGCGCCGCCCTTGTCAAGATTGACGGCAACAGCCACGATCACCTTGTCAAAAATATGGGCTGCCCGTTCCACCAAATCAGTATGGCCATTGGTAATCGGGTCAAAGGTACCGGGGTAAACGATTGTATCCATAGAGCAATTATGGCCTATACGGGTATTTTCGTACAGTGGCGGCAGGAGCAGGCTCGCCTACAGGGTTCTCAAGCACGTCTTGCAAGATGATACCCCACCTGCCCTGTGTTTTTGCTGCGATACAGCTCCCAGGAATCCGGCAGATCCGGTGTATACGTTCTCTCCGCTTCGATATATACCCGTGCGCCGGCTGCTAGCCAGCCATTGTCTTCCAGCAAGTCGATACAGGCAGGCAGCCTGTTCTCCCGGAAGGGGGGATCAAGAAAAACAATATCAAAAGGCGCTGCCTTCCTGGTCAGCCAGCTATTTACGTCCTGCTGCACCAGCTGAGCACCGGAAAACTCCAGCTTCTGCAACTGCTCGCGCAACGTAGCAACGACCGCCGCATCATGGTCAACCATGACGACTTCCGCGGCACCGCGTGAAGCTGCCTCAATGCCCAGTGCACCGCTGCCTGCAAACAGGTCAAGGCAGCACGCCCCCTGAATAAACGGACCCAGCCAGTTAAACAGGGTTTCACGCACCCGGTCAGGCGTCGGACGCAGCCCCGGCACTGGCGCGAACGACAATTTTCGTCCGCGCCAGCGACCGGCAATGATGCGCAGCTGGTTATCATGCTGATTTGGCTTCATGGATCAATATGATCCGGTGATACCGCCTGCCAGTCAATTGTGCCGGTGACCAGTTGGCAAGCACATCAACGCTGTTTACGGGCGAGACTGGCCAGGCCTAATATTCCAGACAGGAACAGCAGCACAGCCGGTGGCAATGGCACTGCGCCAACCGGGGCACTGCCCGGTGTCGGCAAGTCCAACGCTATGAAATCAAGCAGATTATTGTGCGTGTCCACCGCAGGATTAAAACGCGCCAGGCTGCTGCCCGATGGCACATCCGGTGCAGCACTGCCCTCGCCGGCAAACACCCCGCCGCCAAAGTCCCCGTACCCCAGGGCATCCAGTATGAGGTCACCATCTCGCAAGACAAGCGAATCAGGTCCGTTTTGAAAATCAACCTCACGGACCAGATCGATGCCGCTGACCAGGCTGGCGCCATCGCCGCCATCATCACCTATCACAAAGACCCCGTCAGGCGGGATCATGCCGGCCAGCCTCACGCTACGATAGACACTGCCATCTGCACCATTAACACCTTCCAGCAACAGGCCATCGAGCAAGGTGCCGGGGACGCCATACAATTCAACAAAAGTATTGCCGTTATCAGTACCGACCGCATCAAAAAGCACTTCCGAAATAACCGTTTGTGCCTGTGCACCAGCGAGTGAAGATACCCCAATGACAGCCAGCACAAACTGCGTCATGTGTTGATTGAGTTTCCCTGTGAAAAACATAATTTCCTCCATGTGATTATCTGGTTAATAAGTCACTATCTGCGTCCGTACACTCGGGACTTGTGCAGGGCATCCATGCCCGGGCCCGTTTCCGGGTGTCCTGTAAACCAGATTACATAGAGGAGCAGTGATAAACAGTCGGCACAATGCAGCGCGGCCTGTCAGTTGCAACTGACAGGCCGCGTACGAAGAAAGACAAGAAGAAGGCGGGGTTGCGGGTTAGCTTTCTCCGCCCACGATAACAGTCACCATGGTTTCCGGGGATACCCTGCGCTGGAAGGCATCATTGATTTGCTGTTGCGTGATTGCTGTTACCTTATCGTTAAAGGTATCGAGATAGTCCAGCGGCAGGCCATAAAAACCGATCATATTCAAATGACTGATAATGCCCGAGTTGCTTGCAATCCGCAGCGGGAAACCACCGGTTATATTTTTCTTTGCAGCAACCAGCTCATCTTCTGTCGGGCCCTTGTCAACGAAGTCCTGCAGGGTCTTGCGCATAACTGCAAGCGCCTCATCCACCTGGTCATTGCGTGTCTGCAACGACAGCAGGTACGGGCCATCCTGCTCCATGGGTGAAAAGTAGCTGTTCACACTGTATGACAGCCCCCGCTGTTCCCGGACCTCCTCATGCAGCCGCGACACCAGGCCACCGCCACCCAGCACATGGTTGCCGACGTACAGCGGAAAATAGTCAGGGTCACCACGATGCATTCCCGGCGCACCCATACGCACATGTGTTTGGGTTGAAGGATGCAGAATGCGCTCTTCTTCGGCCTGCTTTAATACCGGAACCAGCGGCAGCTCAGCGGCCCGCTTGCCTTCCGGCAAAGTACCGATTATCTGCTCCACCAGTGCCTCTGCAGCCCTGCGATCCAGGTCGCCGACAATCGAAACAACGGCATTTCGTGCCACGTAATAACGTTTGTAGAAGGCTTTGACCGCATTGAGCTTAAGCGCCTTGACACTCTCTTCAGTACCACTGACCCGGTGGGCGTATGGATGCCCTCCATAGACTGACTGGAAGAACGTGTAGTCGGCTACCGTGGAGGGTGATTGCTCACTGCGCCGTATCCCGACAAGTTTCCGCCCACGCTCGCGTTCGAAGTCCTTTTTGTCAAAGTTCGGTCGGGTAATGACATCCGCAAGAATTCCAAGTGCCGGTTCCAGATGTGCCTTGTCACTCAAACTGCGCAGACTGACCGAGGCCATTTCCCGTACCGAGTTGGTACCCAACTCTGCACCCAGCGATTCAATCCGTATGGCAATCTCATGCGCACTGAGTCCGGCCGCACCCATGTCCAGCAAGGTATTGGTCATGCGGGCAAGGCCCGGCTGACCGTCATCACGCACGCTACCGGCTGCAAAAGTGACATTGACATCCACCATGGGTAACTCCGGTGCCGGTACAAAATATACCCGGACACCGTTGTCAGTTACCCAGTGCTGGATGTCGGGCATGGCGTGCGCCACCGGGATCGCTGACAGGCACAACAACAGCAGGCTGCCGATGAATCGGGGCAACGTGGTAGCAAGCCTAGTGCCCATGACCACCTCCATTGCTGTCCGAACGCGGTGTACTGCCAGCTTCCATGGGTAATGGATCAAGCTCCGCAATCGTCAGATGTTCTTCCACCAGGTACTTTTTCGCGACCACCTGGAGCTGCTCGGCTGTCACTGCGTTAATCCGGTCAACATAGGCATCGGCAAGTTTCCAGTCCAGGCCGACAGACTCCAGCTGACCGACTTTCATCGCCTGGTAGAAAGACGAGTCCTGCTCATAGACATCACTTGCAACCACCTGTGATTTGACCCTTGCCAGTTCGTCTGCCTCAACCAGCGTCTCTTGCAGGCGCAGAACCTGCTCAAGCAGCGCTTGCTGTACGTCAGCGATGGTGTGCGCACCTGCCGGGGTCCCGTCCAGCAGAAACAATCCTGCCTGGCGGTCATAGAGGTCATAACCCGCACCGGCACTGGTAGCAATCTGGCTGCCCCGCACCAGTTCACGGGTCAGGCGGGCACTGTCGCCGCCATCAAGAATATTCGCCAGCACCTCCAGGGCATAGGGTTCCCAGTCTTCCTCTGCCGTTCTCAATACCGGCGTCTTGTAACCCATGATGGTATAGGGCACTTCAGCCGGTGCCTGCACGTTGACGTAACGCTTGCCCCTTTGCTGTGGTTCCAGCCGCGGCTTCGGCGGAATAATTTCTTCAGGTTTCAATGGAGCAAAATATTTTTTCGCCAGCGCCAGCACGGCCTCCGGTTCGACATCACCGACGACCACGACAATGGCATTGTTCGGTGCATACCAGCGTTGATACCATGCCTGCAGATCACCCAACTCCATGTTTTCCAGGTCATTCATCCAGCCAATGGTCGGAATCCGCATGGAACTGCTGACAAAGGCGGACGCTACAAACTGCTCGTAGGTCAGCGCTGTCGGCTTGTCCTCCGTGCGCAGGCGCCGCTCTTCCATTACCACATTGATTTCCTTTTGAAATTCCTTGTCCTGCAGGTGCAGGTTGCGCATGCGGTCGGCCTCCAGCTCAAAACTGACAGCCAGGCGGCTTTTCTCAAGGCGCTGGTAATAGGCGGTGTAATCCTTGCTGGTGAA
>JASJGW010000301.1:0-6210 GCA_033791305.1 Gammaproteobacteria bacterium
CCTGCCAGCGCCACCGCAGTAATGACCCGGTGCGTGCTACCCGAGAGTATTTGCAACATCTCGATGGCACCCTCACGATTGGCCGGTTTCCCCAGCACTGCATCACCGCTAACGACCAGGGTATCCGCCCCCATTACCGGCTGCGATGTGGCTGCGGACAGCAGGGTCCTGCCAGCCCGCGCCTTCTCCAGTGCCAGCCGTTGTACGCAGGCTTCCGGAGACTCATCAGTCAGCCGAGCCTCGTCAATGTCCACGGGTAACCGCTCAAAGCTGACGCCGATCTGCTGCAGTAATTCCCGGCGACGCGGTGACTGTGACGCCAGGTAAATATCCACCTGTCGGTCATCAGTATTGCCGGTCTGCCGTACCCTGTTATCCATCAGGCAACCCTATCATGAGCGGTGATAGGGATGCCCCCTGTTAATCGTCCAGGCACGGTACAACTGCTCGGCAAGGACAACGCGTACCAGGGAATGCGGATAGGTCAACGCTGACAACGACCATTTAAGGTCGGCACGCGCCAGGCAGGCGGCTGACAGGCCATCCGGCCCACCGACCAAAAGCGCCACATCCCGCCCGGAACCCAGCCAGTCCTGCAAGCGCACGGCCAGTTCTTCAGTGGACCAGCAGTGTCCACGAACATCGAGCGCAATGACGGTGCAGCCCTTTGGAAGTGAGGCCAGCAGGTGTTGTCCCTCTTCCTCCGCAGCCTGTTCAGGGGCAAGGGATTTACGCCGTTTGCAGAGAGGAATCTCGACCAGTTGCAGCGCACATTCACGAGGCAAACGTTTTGCGTATTCCTGGTAGGCGTCAGTGACCCAGGCCGGCATGCGTGTCCCGACGGCAATCAGGTGTATCCGCACAGGACCGGTACGTATCAGGCACTGGCATTATTGCGGCCACCGACAGACCACAACTTTTCCAGTGCATAGAAATCCCTGATTTCCGGCATCATGACATGAACCACAACATCAGCCAGGTCAACCAGCACCCACTCGGCCGTATTTTCACCCTCAACACCCAGTGGCTTGTAGCCATGCTGCTTTGCCTGCAGCACGACATTATCGGCCAGTGCCTTCACATGACGCGTTGAGGTACCGCTGACAATCACCATCCGGTCTGTAATTGAGGTCAGTTCACGCACATCAATAACCCTGACATCCACGCCCTTCATGTCATCCAGCGCTGCCAGTACGATGCCAAGCAGACGGTCACTGTCTTCAGCAGTTTTGTCCTGACTGCTACTCATCCGTATTACCCCCTGCATACACGCCTTCGCTGCGAACAATGTCCAGAACACGTTCCGGCAACAGGAAACCTGCCTCCCCTCCCGAACCCAGCAGCTTGCGAATCGCTGTCGCAGATATATCCAGCTGAGTGACCTGGTGGAACAATAGCAGACCGGCCGCCTGTAAGCGGAGCTTCCCGGCATCCATTACCCGGTGCAGACGAATAAAGTCAGCCAGTTCACCCTGCTCCGGCAACTGTACCCCCGGGCGCTTCATGACAATCATATGACAGTAGTCCGTCAACTCATGCCAGCGATGCCAACTCGTCAGTCCCAGAAAGGCATCCATACCCAACAGCAGGCACAGGGTGGTACCCGCCATGTCCTTACGAAACGATTTCAGGGTATCCAGGGTATAGGAGGGCCCTTCCCGGTCAAACTCGCGACTATCGACCGAAAAGACCGGGTAGTTTGCTACCGCAGCATTCAACATGGTAATGCGCTGCTGCGGTGAGGCCACTGGCTGCGGCCGGTGCGGCGGCACATGACAGGGAACCAGTCGCACTTCATCCAGTCCGAGGTACTGTTGTATCTCCAGGGCCGGGCGCAGGTGTCCAAAATGAACCGGGTCGAAGGAACCACCGAGAAGTCCAATCATAAATGTAATTCCGGGTCCGTGCGCATCAGGTACGGATGTGACCGTCGCCGATGACAATATATTTAAGTGTTGTCAGGCCTTCCAGACCGACCGGCCCGCGCACGTGCAGCTTGTCCGTGCTGATACCGATTTCGGCACCCAGGCCATACTCAAAACCGTCCGCAAAGCGGCTCGATGCATTCACCATGACCGAGCTTGAATCGACTTCATGCAGGAAACGCTGTGCCCGCGTGAGGGACTCCGTAATAATGACATCGGTATGACTTGAACCATGACGGTCAATGTGGTCCATAGCCGCATCCACATCATCGACAATACGAATCGCCAGAATCGGCGCCAGGTACTCTTCATCCCAATCGGCTTCAGTAGCGGCATTAATATCATTCAGGATCTTGCAAGTCGCTTCACAGCCACGCAGTTCGACACCGGCCTCACTGTAATGCGCTGCCAGCGGTGGCAACACCTGTTCGGCAATATCCCTGGCAACCAGCAGGGTCTCCATGGTGTTGCAGGTACCGTAACGCTGGGTCTTGGCATTCACAGCAACCTTGATGGCCTTGTCGATATCCGCCATGTCATCAATGTAAGTATGACAAACACCGTGCAGATGCTTGATCACGGCAATCCGGGACTCGGCACTGATGCGTTCAATCAGGCCCTTGCCGCCACGTGGCACAATGACGTCAACATAGTCCTGCATGCGCACCAGTTCGCCCACTGCAGCTCGATCCGTGGTTTCAATTACCTGTACGGCATCCGCCGGTATACCCGCCTCGGCCAGCCCCTGGTGTATGCATGCTGCAATCGCCTGGTTGGAGTGGATGGCCTCCGACCCGCCACGCAAAATAGCGGCATTACCGGACTTCAGGCACAGACCAGCCGCATCGGCGGTAACATTCGGGCGGGACTCGTAAATGATCCCGATGACACCCAGTGGCACACGCATACGGCCAACCTGGATACCGGAAGGCCGGTAGTTCATCTCCGAGATACTACCCACCGGATCCGGCAACAGGGCAATCTCGCGCAGGCCTTCGGCCATTAACGCAATCCGCGCATCGTTGAGTTCGAGCCGGTCGAGCAGTGCCGCATCAAGTCCACGCTGTCTGCCTGCAGCCATGTCCTTGTCGTTCTCGGTCTTTAATGCCTGTGCTGCATTCTCGATCGCCGTCGCCATCGCTTGCAGGGCAGCATCTTTCCTGCCCGCGTCGGCACGGGCCGTTTCCCTGGCGGCGGCACGCGCACGCTCACCAACGGATTGCATGTATTTCGGAATATCGATATTCAATGTTTCTGCTTTTGCACTCATTCAATTACGTCTTCGGGTCACGCCTTCAGGAAACCTGTTCCATCCAGGCAAACTCAGGCAGGACATCTGCTCCAGCCAGTTGCAGGGTTAATTGTAACAGTTCATCCCATACCTTGCCCGCCGCCTGCCCCTTGCTGACACGATCAATGTGCGCGCATTGCTGCAACATGGCATGGCATTCACTCACTGCAAGACGTGTCAGGGCCTTGCCAACCACCGTTTTGCGTGCGGCCCAGACACGGTATTGCGTCAACACCTGCTGCACTGGCTGGCCACTTGCCACGACAGCCGCCATGACCGCCAACTGACGCAGTTCACGCGCCAGCGCCCACACCACCACCTGCGGCGCCACAGCTTCTGCACACAGGCCATGCAGAATACGTACACTGCGCGCACCATCACCGGACAGGGCGCTGTCCACCAGGCCGTACACATCATAGCGGGCATTATCGCCCACCAGCGACATGATGGTGTCGGCGTCCACCACCCCGCCATCCTGTAACAGCGTCAACTTGTCGATTTCCTGCATGCAGGCCAGCAAGTTACCTTCCACCCGGTCTGCCAGCAAGGTGACCGCTTCCGGAGTGGGGGCAAGCCCGCGCTGGCGCATGCGCTGCTGCACCCAGGCGTTGAATTCCCGCGTATTCAATGGCCAGACAAAAATAACGACACCTGCCTGGTCGAGGGCCTGCACCCATTTGCTCTTGCGTGCTGCAGGGTCCAGCTTGCCGGCCGTAACCAGCAGCACGGTATCCTCGGGAAGCTGTTCAGTATAGGCGCGCAATGCCTTTGCACCGTCGGTACCCGGCTTGCCGGTCGGCAGGCGCAGTTCAATCAAGCGACGCTGGGAAAACAGTGACAGGTTGCCCGCCCCGGACAACAGATTATCCCAGTCAAATCCTGCCTGCACCGTCAGCACTTCGCGCTCGTCATAACCCTGCCCGCGCGCCGCTGCGCGTATTGCATCAGCCGCCTCCATGACACGCAGGGGTTCATCACCACTGATAAAGTAAACCGGTGCCAGCTGCCTGGCCAGGTGCGCCTCGAGTTTATCGGGTGTCAACTGCATACAGAAACGTCTTACCGGGCCGCTGCCGCAATCCTTAACATGGCCATGTGAACCAGGCTTTTCTGCAGCATGCCGCGCACGGCCTCCCGCTCCCGTTCGCTGCCGAGCACATCGGTGCTGCTGTACAGATATGAACGTCTCATGGTGACTGTCTGCGGTTCCACGATGGGCAGATTTTCTGCCGTCGAGATAGAAAAACTGACTTTCTGCCAGAGTTGATATTCCAGTACCTTGCCTGAGGTATTCACTGATAACACGTCCCGACCCCTGTCATTTTCCTGGATGCGCAGCGTGGCCGTTGCTTCGTCGTGCTGTTCCGTTACCTGCACGCCATACGTTGTCAGGGCATCTACAAAATCATCCACCAGGGAGCTGAAGGGGTTGCCGCTTTGTATATAGGTCACCGACATCGCTGCCGGCAAGGCGTCACTGCCACGCAGATGAAATCCGCAACCGGCAAGTGTTGTCACCATACAAACGGCAACCAGACAAACAACCACCGGGCGGGTTGTCATGCAGTCGACGTAAAAGCGTTTCATAGCGACAGGTTCCTAGATAACGACGTTCACAAGTTTGCCAGGCACGATAATAATTTTACGCACGGGCTTGTCGGCAATATGTTTCCTGACATTTTCATCACCGCATGCAGCCGCTTCAATGTCCTCCTTCCCCGCATCGGCAGCGACACTGATTCTGCCACGCACCTTGCCATTCACCTGCACGACCAAATCAATAGCCTCCTGCACCAGCGCCGACTCATCCACTGCCGGCCAGCTGCATTCAATAGCCGCCTGCTCGTGTCCCAGCGCATGCCACAAGGCATGCGTGACATGTGGCACAATTGGTGACAGCATCAGCACCACGATCTCCAGCGCCTCCTGCATGACGGCCCGCCCCTGCTCGGATGCATCATCAAGACGGCCCATCTCGTTCATCAGTTCCATATTGGCGGCAATCGCCGTGTTAAAGGTATAGCGACGTCCGACATCATCACTGACCTTGCCAAGGGTAGCATGCACGCTCTGCCGCAACCCCTTCTGCCGGTCAGTCAGACCGTCCTTGTCCAGTTCCGGCACAGCGCCACCGGCAACATGCTGGTGCGCCATTTTCCACAAACGCTTCAAAAAGCGATACGCACCTTCAACACCTGAATCCGCCCACTCCAGCGACTGGTCCGGCGGCGCGGCGAACATGGTAAACAGGCGCACCGTATCCGCACCATAGCGGTCAATCAGCCCCTGCGGATCCACCGTGTTGCCCTTCGACTTGGACATCTTGGTACCGTCTTTCAGCACCATCCCCTGCGTCAGCAGACAGGTAAACGGTTCATCAGGATTCAGAAGACCTTCATCTCGCATCAACTTGTTGAAGAATCGTGCATACAACAGGTGCAGCACGGCGTGTTCGATACCACCGACGTACTGATCTACCGGCAGCCAGTAATTGGCACGTTCGTCCAGCATGCCATCGGTCTTGTCTGCGCAGGCATAGCGCGCAAAATACCAGGAAGATTCGAAAAAGGTATCAAAGGTATCGGTTTCACGTGCCGCAATACCACCACATTCCGGACAGCGGGTATTGATGAACGCATCCATCTTCTTCAACGGCGAACCGGTCGCATCCACGGTCACGTCCGTTGGCAACACCACCGGGAGGTCGGCTTCCGGCACGGGTACTGCGCCGCAGGCAGGACAGTTTATGACCGGTATCGGACAGCCCCAGTAGCGTTGCCGCGACACACCCCAGTCGCGCAGGCGGTAATTCACCTGGCGCGTACCCTTGCCTGCCTGCTCCAGCCAGTCACCGATGGCTGCAAAGGCCTGTGCAGAACTCAGCCCACTGAACTCACCGGAGTCCCGCAACACCCCCTTTTCGACAAATGCGGCTGTTGCCAGGTCTGCCGCCTGTGCTTCACTGACAGGATGGATCACCTGTTTGATGGCAAT
>JASJGW010000302.1:0-16136 GCA_033791305.1 Gammaproteobacteria bacterium
CCTGCTGAAATCACCCCTAAGGCGTTACGTCATACTTATATTGCCTATCTTGTACGTCATGGTGTGCGGTTGTCTGATCTGGAAAGGGTTACCGGATACATGCCGCCAACTGTCCTTGCCAGTTACGCTACATTCTCACCGCCGGGTTCAGGTCTGTCACTGGATTCCGTGGAATGTGACTATCCTGCCCTGATCTAGTACTCCTTCAAGATGATATTGCCTTGTTCAGCGCTCCTGTGGTGTTTCGCAGCAAGGCACCGTGCGCAGGCAATGGCCATAGTCCTTGTCAAGCACGTCAACGCTGCTGCGGGACACCACAGGAGCGCCCGAAGGGTTGGCCTGTCAGCGTCCATGGCTACGTTGCACCTCTTGGAAAGGACTATGGCCATTCCCTGCGAGGCGCGCCTTGCCCTGAACACTGACAGACCAACTGAACACGGCAATATCATCTTGAAGGAGTACTAGTAACCGCTGGAGGCCAGTTCGATAGCACCTGACAGGGCGGCAACTCGTTCGACACCGGTTTCAATATGACCATTGGGGTGAAATTCCAGCCAGCGATACCCCGGTGTTGCCGTATCAACAGCAAAATCCCTGCTCCCGGGCAGAAACTGGATGCAGGTGGATGGTGATGACATCAGCCTGATGTCCCTGTACATGCCATCGAATTCCTGGTGTACATGTCCCCAGAGGATGCCACGTACCTGTGGGTGGTTCTCGATGATTGCGAAGAACTCCGCAGCGTTGTCAACGGCCATGCTATCCAGCCATTCGCTGCCTGTAGGTACCGGTTGATGATGCAGGCAGATGAGGGTGTGAGCAGCGGGTGCAGATTGCAGATGTGTTTCCAGTGTATGTAACGTTTCCTGTGTCAGGTGTGCATTTTCGCTGTCTGCGATGGTTGAATCCAGGAAGATAAAATGCCAGTTGCCGTGGTGAGCATGTTCAACATACTGGATTAGTCCGTCACTCAGCGACTGTTGTAGTGCCAGCGCCTCGTCATGGTTGCCGGGCAGGCAATAGACCGGCAGGCCAAAATTGCCGAGATGGGAGAAGATGCGCTGGTAGGCCGCCGGTGTACCGTCATGAGCCAGATCACCGGTGGCAAGAATCAGGTCAGCCGGTAAATGATTTGCCTGGATTTTTGCGATGACTGTCTCTAGCGATTGCTCGGTATTCAAACCCAGCAGGCAGCCACTGCTGTCAGCAAACAGGTGAGTATCGGTGATTTGCAGTACCTTGATTACACGTCCGGATTTTGGGTGTTCTGTGATGGTCGTCATATTAGCCACTCACACGGTCAGGACATCAGGTTCAATACCATGTCTTCTTCTTTTGTAACAGGCGCAACAGGGACGGTCTCAACTGATGTTACACATTTGCTGGCTACTGTAAATTGCATATTCACAAAATGGCACCTTATCTCCATGTCCAACAAGACATTATAGGAGACTATCGGTCCCCTGGAGGGAATCTGAAGTGCCGGCGCGGACCATGTCTGCAGGCTATTCAGCCCAGAGATTTGTAAAACACCTTGGAATTGCGCCGATAGTTGTACATGGTCTTTTTTCGTGTCGGCAGGTCGGACTTGTCACCCGGCATGAAACCGTGTTCTCTGAACCAGTGGGCGGTGCGGGTAGTCAGCACGACAAGCTTGTTGATACCGGCCCTTTTAGCTTTCGTTTCAATTGCTCTCAGCAGGGCCTCTCCATGGCCTGCATTGAGGTAGTCGGCATGTACGGCCAGGCAGGCAAGTTCGGCAAGTGGCTGTTGTTCACAGGGGTAGAGGGCTGCACAGGCAATCACAGTCCCGTCACGTTCGAGGACAAGGAAATGGTCAATTTCCATTTCCAGCCACTCACGCGAGCGCTTTACCAGGATGCCTTCATCTTCCAGCGGTCTGATGAGTTCCAGGATGCCGCCGACGTCGTCAATCGTGGCTTCACGCAGATCTTCGTAGGTATCCCCCGTAATCAGGGTGCCAAGGCCATCGCGGGTGAACAGTTCCAGCAGCAGGGCTCCGTTCTGTTGACGGTCAAGTAAATGCACGCGCCGTACGCCGCGTTGACATGCCTGTATGGTATGTTGCAGCTGCCGTTTGACTGCTTCTGGTAACTTCCGCTTTGAGCCAAGCAGGGTGGTTGCTTGCTTCAGTGTCAGCTGGGAAATCAGTCGTCTCCGGCTGTCCCTGAGTTTGTCACCTTCAGTCAGCAGAATGAGCTTGTCTGCATGGAGTTCGCTGGCGGTGGCGGTTGCGATTTCCTCTGCACTGAGATTAAAGACCTCGCCTGTCGGCGAGTAGCCCAGTGGCGACAGCAGGACGATGCGCCGGTCTGCAAGATGCTGCCTGATGGCAGCGCCTTCCACCCGGCGGACTTCACCCGTGTGACAATAATCTATTCCATTATGTATACCCAATGGCTGTGCAATGACAAAATTTCCTGACGTCACACCGATCCGTGCGCCGGACATGGGAGTATTGGCCAGTCCCATGGAGAGTAACGCTTCTATCTCGACACGCACCGTGCCTGCTGCTTCCTTGACACAGGCAAGGGCAGCATCGTCGGTTATGCGCAGGCCATTTGCATATTCGAATGCACTACCATTGGCCTTGAGCTTCTTCTCGATCTGCGGCCGCGCACCATGCACGAGCACCAGCCTGATGCCGAGGCTGTGCAGTAGCGCGATGTCATGTAGCAGATCGGCAAACTGGTTGCCGGCGATGGCCTCACCGCCAAAGGTGATCACAAATGTGCGGTCCCTGTGCGCATGGATATAAGGCGCCGAGTGCCGGAAGCTTTCAATAAATTGCTGCTGAGTATCTTTTTTGCCCATGGCGCTTTCTCCCTGCCGGCTTTTATAGCAAGGGAGCCCCCCTGATACAAACTGAATTCACCATCTGTTCCAGGATGTCGATCGTTGGTGCGAGACGGTCAAGGGCCAGATATTCATCCGGCTGATGGGCCTGGTCAATATCACCGGGCCCTAGCACGACTGTTTCCATGCCAAGCTGGTTTAAATAAGGCGCCTCTGTTCCAAAGGCTACGGCCTCCGGACTGTGCCCCGTCAGCTTTTCTGCCAGTTGTACGATGGAGGCGTTGGCCGGTGTCTCCATGGCAGGGATACCGTCAAACAAGGATTCAAAACTGACCTGGATGCCGCTGTCACGTAGCGCGTTCAGGACTCTCTGCTGTAATTCTCCTCGTAGTTCCTGCAGGTTCATTCCCGGCAGTGGCCGAAGGTCGATGTGCAATTCACATTCAGGGCAGATCCGGTTCGGGTTATCACCGCCGTGTATGTGACCGAGGTTGAGTGTCGGTACCGGTACGGCAAAGCGCGGGTCGATATGTTTCTTTTGCAGTTCATTGCGCCATGCCCGTAATGCACCGATGACGGTATACATGGCCTCCAGTGCACTGTTGCCGAGTGCCGGATCACTGGAGTGTCCGGAACAGCCTTGCAAGCGAATGGCTTCCATCATTATGCCTTTATGCATGCGTACCGGCCTGAGTCCGGTGGGTTCACCGATAATGGCATGTCGTGCGCGGGGCAGCTTGCGGTCAACCAGTGCTTTTGCGCCGGCCATGGATGTTTCCTCGTCGGCGGTAGCCAGGAGTATGAGAGGTTCTTGCAAGTCGCCGGCACGCAGTTCACGGCTGGCTTCTATGGCCAGAGCGAAAAATGCCTTCATGTCGGAGGTGCCCAGGCCGTAAAGGCGCTGGTCGGCCTGGGTCAGGGAAAACGGGTCATGCTTCCATTTGCCTTCATCATAGGGAACGGTATCGGTATGACCAGACAGTACCAGTCCGCCCGTACCAGTGCCCAGTGTTGCAATCAGATTGGCCTTTTTCCTGTCGCCGGGCAGCGGCATGATTTCAACCTCAAAACCACTATCACCAAGCCAGCCCGCCAGGTGCTCGATGACAGCGATGTTCCCCTGGTCCAGGGAATTGTCCGTGCTGCTTACGGAGGGTGTGCTGACCAATGCATCAAGCATCTGCAGCAATGGTGGGATGTTGCTCATTATGATTGGGAATATGTGTCCAGTATCAGGAATCTGCCCTCACCCTGAAGTTATCGCTGTCAGCCATGAATTACAACATGAGTTATGCCTGAAGTTCTGTCCGGAGATGCATTTGCTGATGAGGGCAGGCAGTGGAAATGCGGGGCGTGGTCAGGAAGAAACGAGTACCAGATGGGGTGTCTGGTTCTGTGTATAGTTGTTTAATGGCCGGGGTTTGGCGTAGGCATATCCCTGCACATGGTTTATTCCCATTATTTGCAGTTCATCAGCCAACTCATGCGTTTCCACAGATTCTGCGATAGTCTCCTTGCCGAGAAGATGACCGAGTTCATTCATGGATTTGACAATGGCATAATCAACCGGGTCTGACAGGATGTCGCGTATAAAGATGCCATCGATCTTCAGATAATCAACAGGCAGTTTTTTCAGGTAGGTAAAGGAAGACAGGCCACTGCCAAAATCATCCAGTGAAAATCTGAAGCCGTAGCCACGCAAGGTCAGCATAAAACTTGTTGCAGATGAAATGTTTGCAATCACCGTTGTTTCTGCAACCTCAAAGATAATATGTTCGGCGGATACGCCGGTTTCTTCCGTCTTGTCGATGATGAATTTCAGCATGTCCGCGCTACTGATCGTTTGCCCGGACAGGTTGACAGCAACGGTAACTGGCCAGCTACCGGTGTTATTGGCCTCTGCCAGCCAGGTCATGGTGTGTTCAATGACCCAGCGATCAATACTGGATGTCAGGTTGTATTTCTCAGCAGCGGGAAGGAAGGAGGCCGGTGCAACAACCGACCCGTCATCATCAATCAGTCGCACCAGTATTTCCATATGTGTGTCATGCTTTGATTTGTTGGCACAGGGAATGATCGGCTGGAAATAGAGTGTAAACTGGTCCTCTTCAAGTGCCCGGTTCAGGCGTGACACCCACTGCATCTCACCATGACGTTCCTGTAGTCGACGGTCTCCCATATGTGCAATCTGTACCTGGTTGCGGCCGGATTCCTTGGCGATATAACAGGCCGAGTCGGCTGCGCTCATGGTGCTGGCAATGTCGGTTGTGCTGCGATCGATGGGGACAACACCGATGCTGATGCCGAGCGTGAATGTGGTGTCGCCCCAGATAAAATTAAATTCCTTAATGGCTTTTAAAAGGCTGTTTGCAATCTCGACAGCCTTGTCCAGCGGACAGTTCTCGAACAGCATGCCGAACTCGTCTCCACCCAGGCGACTCAGGGTGTCCCGGTGTCTGACCGAACCAAGTAGCAGTTGCGCCAGTTGTTGCAGCAATTCATCACCAGTTGCATGTCCACAGGTGTCATTGATGATCTTGAACTGGTCCATGTCAATGTGCAGCAGTGCATGGGTGGCAGCCTGTGTGCTGGCATTCTGGATGGCACGCTCTACCCGACACTCAAATTCACGCCGGTTAATTAAGCCGGTGAGTGCATCATGTGAAGCATGATAGGCAAGTTGCCGGTTCTTGGCCGAAACGTGCTTGATTACCGTTCTGGCGATCAGCAAGGAAATAAGTAATGCGATTCCCATGAGGGCAAACAGGAGTTGCCTGGTACGGGTAAAGTGTCCCCTGCTGGCTGCAAGCGCTGTTTGCGTGTTCTGCTGTTCAAACAGGACCAGTTCTTCAAGTTTGGCGAGAATCAGCCCCTGGAGCGTGGCAGCCTGTTCTATGACGGTGTTGATTTCTTCTTCAGGTGCTTCGCTCATTAATAGTTCAGAGGCATTATCATTATAGGGTTGTGATGCCTTGGTTAACTGCTGTAATTGCCTGTTAATAGTTGCTTCCTTCTCATTCAGGCCAAGATTGATGAGTTTTTCGCTGGCAATTCTGTATTTGCCGGCATGGTTGATGAAGTGCTGGTGTTCTACGTCACGTTTGAAAATATCCTTCGTTAGTTGCATGGTCTTGAGGCTGTCGGCACGCAGCCGGATGGCATCACGCATGTCATTTGCTGCGGCTGTTTTCACGTTGGTTACTTCGACCAGTTTTTCCATGCTTGCATTGATGGACTGCAGTTGCAGCAGTGAAATGGCAGCAAGTGAAAACATCAGGGAGAGGACTGCCAGGAAGCCGAATGTGATCAGCAGGCGAATATTATCCTTCATATGTGATTTCTGACCTGAGCGAGTAATCCATTAGTAACCAACCGGCACGGCTCGCAGTACAACGATCCGTGAGAAGTCATCGGCTGGTGCCGCTTGGGTCTTGAGGGGGGAGCTGGCAGTGATGATTGATCCAGTTGCCCGGGGCGGGGGAGTAACTGGTTTCTGGTGCTCTTTCAAACTGATAAGAGCGGTTACAGAACCGGCACAGCCGGGTGTCAGTTCCTTTATTTTTTATTAATGGTGTGTTACCCGGATATTATTCGGGTGACATGCCGGGTCGGCTGAGGGTGAATCAAAGTAGTGGGGTTACGCCACAGCGCAGATTTGAAGGTAGCGCCTCATGGATGTGCTTTGGCGGGGCCAGGTTGAGATTGCTCATGATTTCAACAAATTCCTCGCGGCTTTTACCGTTACCCAGACGTGGGTTGTGAGCCATCTCTTCTGCGATTGTGGAGCAGCAGCAACCCAGGTAATCATGGCCCGGGTAGACGATGGTGTCGCCTGGCAGGTTGAATAATTGCTGTGTGATTGAATTGTGCAGCCTTGCCGCATCCCCGGACTGAAAATCGGTCCGTCCGCAGCCACGGATAAGCAGTGAGTCACCGGTAAAAACAGCACCGGGGACTAGATAGCTGATATCGCTGTCGGTATGCCCCGGTGTATACAGGACATCGATCCTTTTCGCGCCCAGTGGGATAAAATCACCGCCCTTGATCTGTACATCAGCACATTTTGTCTGACTGTTCTCATGCACCATAACAATGGAGTTGAGGGCCTTCCTGATTATGCCCGAACCGGTTATATGGTCTGCATGTACATGTGTTTCCAGCGTGTACTTGAGTGTAAGACCGAGTTCCCTGACTAACTGTATATCCCGGTTAACCTGCGCCTGTACAGGGTCAATCAGTGCGGCTTCCAGGGTGTCTGTATCCCAGATCAGGTAACTGTAGGTCGAGCTCTCTGGATCAAATAGTTGACGTAATTTCATGGCGGTGTCCGGTAGTTATGGCGGGCGCGATTGCGTACAGTTGCTGTCAATAGAGATATGACCCGAGGTTGTGTACCTGCGAAAATCCGCATGCTTCAAGCATGCGTCTTGCCGTACCACTGCGTTGTCCGCTGGTACAGTACAGCAGCACCGGTGTTTCCTTGTCTAGTTCCTTCAATGCACGCTGAATAACCGGCAGGGGAATGTTGACCGAGCCGGGCAGGGCGTTGTGCTGGTATTCGTCAGCGGTGCGGACATCGACCAGCTGGGCACCCTGTTCGATAAATGCCTGTGCCTCTTCGTGTGTCAGTGTTGGATGAAACATATGTGCGCTCCTCGTCTGGTGTCGTTAGCCGGTTTCGTTGCGTGTGTTGTTTCCTGTTTCGCCTCTTAAAAATAAGAAAGTAGTAAAATAAGCAATAACTGATATAGTAGTCTTGACAGCAGAAAAATCAAGTCTTTTTTTTTGTCTTGTGAAGCAAGTTAACTATCTGATTGTCTACAGTTTTTATTGTTATGGCGCCGGTGACGCCCCCGGCTGCTTTTGCTGTATTTTTTGTTGCTTATCACGGCTCTGCCAGTAATGATTAGCCATTTACCCTGTTACCCGCTTGTTTAATAAGGTATTCCCGGCTAAAACCGCTATTCGATCTTCAGCGTGGTCAGTACCCCCTGTACAATATCGAGCCCATTGCCCTGTCCGGCCAGGGTGAGAATGCCAACTGGAGAAAATTATGAGTCAGAAGCTGAATCGCTACAGTTCCCGTATCACACAGCCCAAATCACAGGGTGCCTCGCAGGCGATGTTGCACGGTACCGGGCTAACAGCTGATGATATGAACAAGGCACAGGTCGGGATTTCCAGCGTCTGGTACGAGGGCAATACCTGCAATATGCATCTCAACGACCTGGCCGCAAAAGTTCGGGAAGGCGTGGTGGCTGCCGGTCTGGTTGGTATGCGGTTTAATACCATTGGTGTCAGTGATGGAATTTCCATGGGAACCGATGGCATGAGTTACTCGTTGCAATCAAGGGACCTGATTGCGGACTCGATTGAAACGGTAATGAGTGCGCAATGGTATGACGCCAATATTTCACTGCCGGGTTGTGACAAGAACATGCCTGGTTGCCTGATTGCCATGGGCCGCCTGAATCGACCGGCACTGATGATTTATGGTGGCACGATCAAACCCGGACACTACCAGGAGCAGACGCTGGATATTGTGTCGGCCTTCCAGAGTTACGGTGAGTTCATTGCAGGCAAGATCGATGAAACAACCCGCCACAATATTGTGAATCATGCCTGTCCGGGCGCGGGTGCCTGTGGCGGCATGTATACCGCCAACACCATGGCCTCTGCAATCGAGGCAATGGGGATGTCCCTCCCTTACAGTTCATCAACACCGGCTGTTGATCCGGGCAAGCTGGCGGAATGTTTAAGTGCAGGCAGGGCAATTCGTAAACTGCTGGAAGAAGATATCAAACCGCGTGACATCATGACGCGTGCCGCGTTTGAGAATGCCATGGTCATTATCATGGCGCTGGGTGGTTCAACCAATGCGGTGCTGCATTTGCTGGCAATGGCGCGTGCAGTCAATGTACCGTTGACGATTGATGATTTTCAGGCGGTCAGTGACCGGATTCCTTTTCTGGCGGATCTCAAGCCGAGTGGTCAATATGTGATGGAAGATCTGCATAACGTGGGGGGGACGCCTGCCGTGATGAAATATCTGCTTGAGCACGGCCTGCTGGACGGTGACTGTATGACGGTTACCTGCAAGACAGTTGCTGAAAACCTGCAGGACCTGCCGGGATTGCAGGCAGGACAGGATGTTTTTCATGACCTGTCTGACCCCATCAAGGAAACCGGGCATATACAGATTCTCAAGGGTAACCTGGCACCGGGTGGTTCGGTCGCAAAGATTACCGGCAAGGAAGGATTGCAGTTCAGGGGGCCGGCGAAGGTGTTTGACTCTGAAGAGGATATGCTGAAAGCGCTGGAGAATAGCCGCATAAACAAGGGTGATGTGGTGGTGATTCGTTATGAAGGTCCAAAGGGTGGGCCGGGCATGCCGGAGATGCTGACACCGACTTCGGCTATCATGGGTGCAGGCCTGGGCAAGGATGTGGCATTGCTGACCGATGGCCGTTTTTCGGGTGGTTCACATGGATTTATCATTGGTCACATTGTGCCCGAGGCGCAGGAAGGTGGCCCGCTGGCACTGGTCCGTGACGGTGATGTGATTGCCATCGATGCTGACAACAAGCTGCTGGCCGTGGATATCAGTGATGCCGAGCTGGAGCAGCGCCGCCAGCAATGGACGATGCCGCCCTATAAGGCGGAGCGCGGTACCTTGTTCAAATACATTCAGTGTGTCAAGAGTGCATCTGCCGGGTGTGTAACCGACGAGTAGTCACCGGCCTGCACGGCTTCCCGGTCAGAAGGTATCCCAGCTGGATTTTTTCCGGAAACGGATTTTCGGGATAATCAGGCCGACTAGAATACCCAGCAGGATGACGGCGGCACCGACCATAAACCAGTCGCGGGCGGTGCGGTCTTTCAGTGCCTCATTTTCCTGCTGCACGGTTTGCAGCTGACGTTCCAGCGAGACCATCCGGCCTTTCAGTTCCTTGTTCTCGGAATCAATGGTCAGGGCACTGGATGCGGTGCGCTTGATTTCGGACAGCTCCTGGCTGACACCTCGGCTCTGTCCTTCAAGTTCCTGGAGGTTCGCCTCCAGCCCACCTTTTTCTTCTGTCAGTGTGGCCATGGCCGTTGTCAGTTTGCGATTTTCCAGTTCCAGCTCGGCCAGGTTCTTTTCAGCAGTCGCCAGCCGTTCACGTGCAGCCTGTCCATTCATCAGAAAGCGCGACAGTACCCAGCCTTCCTTGCCACTCTTGGTGCGAACCTGGGTGTAACCGGATTTATCGTCGACTGCAAGTACCTGCACTGCTGTGCCGCTGCGTAACATTCGGGTAATGCCGAAGTTGGTACCCTTGCCACTGCGCATGGTTATCTCGAGGGTGTCACTGATATACCGGGTCTCGGCAACCGCATTGCCGGTCAGCATCAGGAAACAGGAAACCAGAATAAATATGTTTTTCACTACGACTCCATTGCATCAGCCAGATTTTATGGGGGCTATTCTAGCCGATCAGAACCGGCTGTGGGGAGCTGTGATATACCGGGCCGTTAGAACTGGCTAAATACTGGAAAAACAACAAGGTTATCCATTTACTGGTACTCATTAAGGGGTATGATTACGGCTATGATGGTTGCCAGCAAATTGATTGACGCGTGAAATTCGATCCCTCCAGAGCCCGCTTGCTTGATGCCCGCCAGGTGCACTCACCTAACTGTGATGAGCGCCCTGACGGCTGTGAGATATCACTCATCGTTATACATGGCATCAGTTTGCCACCGGGAGAGTATGGTGGCCCGGAAATTGACCAGTTCTTTACGAATACCCTTGAGCCTTACGCACATCCCTATTTTGCCGAAATCGCGCATCTGCAGGTGTCCAGTCATCTGCTGGTTCGACGCGACGGGGAGGTCGTCCAGTATGTGCCCTTTTTCAAGCGCGCCTGGCATGCAGGGGAATCAAGCTTCGAAGGGTGTAGCGCCTGTAATGATTTTTCGATCGGGATAGAACTGGAGGGACAGGATGAGGAGCCCTACACGCCCATACAGTACGAACGCCTTGCTGCAGTGATCCATAGCCTGACGGAGGCTTTTCCCGGGCTATCCACACGGCGCCTTGCCGGCCATTGTGATATTGCGCCGCAACGTAAGACCGATCCGGGGCCGGCTTTTGACTGGGGCCTGCTGCAGCAGCGGCTGGCCGCACGTGATCCAGAATTCGATGCAGGCTGACAGCGTTAACAGGGAAACGTCTATTGATTTGTTGCGCCACGGTGAACCGGTGGGGGGGCGCCGTTACCGCGGTCAGCTGGATGACGCACTCAGCGAGCACGGCTGGGAACAAATGTGGCAATCGGTCGGGAACAGTAATGAATGGCAGCAGATCGTTACTTCACCGCTGCAGCGCTGTCAGGCCTTCGCGACAGCGCTTGGCGCACGCCATGGCATGCCGGTCAAGGGTGACCCCCGGTTGGCAGAGGTCGGGTTTGGTGAATGGGAAGGCAAGACCCGTGCCGAGCTGGAGGCACTGATTCCCGGCCAGGTAACCCGTTTTTATCAGGACCCTGTCAATAACCGCCCGCCCGGTGCAGAACTGCTGGATGAATTTGTGATGCGAGTAACTGCCGGGTTCAATGCCGTGTTGAATGATTACCGTGGGCAATCCGTACTGGTGATTGCGCATGCCGGAGTGATACGGGCCATCCTGTCCCATGTACTGTCAATGCCGTTACAGACAATGTATCGCATCAATGTGGCAAATGCGGGGATGACCAGGCTCGTGACAGAACGGGAGCGTACCTTTAATCTTGTCTCGCACGGGAATATCGGAATTGCGCAGTAATCTCTGAAACATCTGCAAACACAAATCCGTCTCGAGTAACGACATCGCCTACTGCTATATCTAATGAGTGCTCGAAAGCAGGCAGCATCATAGACAAAACTGTGGAGCGCCCTGTTTTCGCAACAAGGCTCTGCCGTGTCCGGAAGCTCAGCCAGGAATGACGTGTCAAAGGTACGACCGGCAAACTCTGCGGGTAATTGTACCGGGTCAAGACGGTTGAAAGTCCTGTTTATTGTGCTGTACAGGCCGACCAACCCGATATCTGGGGCTTGCTCGGCGCGTGTAAGGCCCATGCAGAATCCTTGCCGCTACTCCATGACAGCAGGGTGCGTTTCTCTTTCATGGGTATGCCTGTTGGAGACCTGGTTAAGCGCTGATAAATTCAATGAACAAAGGTAGGGTGTGCATGGTGCACCCTACGTGTATTGCTGTACCTGACAGCCATGATTTTTCGAAGTAATCAAGGTCTCTCTGGTCGTTTATGTTGCAGTGTTGCTGCCAGCGGGTACGTGTAGCCCGCAATAGTGATAACCTCTTGTTGCAGGCAGACGGCATGGAGCTGACTGGGTGGTTGCACTAATCGGGTGTCATTATTTATGAGTACCAGTACGTTAAGGATGGGGATAGACCTCGGGGGCACGAAGATAGCAGGGCTCGTGCTCGATGCGGATGGTGCTGAAGTCTGCCGGGAACGACTCCCGACACCGCAAGGTGACTATCAGCTGATACTGCGGGCACTGGCCGGGCTGGTGGCGAGTCTGGAAGATAAGGCAGGCCAGCAATGTTCAGTGGGCATCGGTATGCCCGGCTCGACATCCCGTGCGACTGGTCTGATAAAGAACTCCAACTCCGTCTGTCTGAACGGGCAACCGATGCATCGTGATCTTGAAGCACTGCTGGATCGACCCGTGCGCTTTGCCAATGACGCGGATTGTTTCGCATTGTCAGAGGCCACGGACGGGGCCGCGGCGGATGCGGACGTGGTTTTTGGTGTCATCATTGGCACGGGTACCGGTGGTGGTCTGGTTGTCAACCAGCAACTGGTATCCGGTCCCAATGGTATTACTGGCGAATGGGGGCACAATCCACTGCCCTGGCCGCAGCCGGAAGAGTTGTCGGGCCCCGCCTGTTATTGTGGCCGGTATGGCTGTATTGAGACCTGGTTGTCCGGTCCCGGGCTGGCACGGGACCATCAACAAGCGTATGGCGTTGCCCTGGAGGCTGTTGCTGTCGTCCAGCGTGCCGAGCTGGGTGATACACAGGCCGCAGCTACGATGCAGCGCTACGTGGACAGGCTGGTACGTGCGCTGGCCAGCGTCATTAATATCATTGATCCGGATGTGATTGTGCTGGGTGGCGGCGTCTCGAATTTTAAACGGCTCTATGAAGCTGTCCCGTCGCGGTGGGGTGAGTATGTCTTTTCAGATAGCGTGGCTACCCGGCTGGTCGCGGCGCAACACGGTGCTGCCAGTGGGGTGCGCGGGGCCGCGAGGCTGTGGCCACTGTAGAGGCAGGGATTGCTATTGCGGCTATGCCGCGATTTCCCTGAGTCGGGGTACTGCCAGTCCCGCGGCATCGGCCTGTTGCAGGGCACGCGACAGTCGTGCGGGAGCACTACGGCCTGTGCAGCGGTGGTCGGGGTCACCAGCAAAGGCTTCCAGCATCCCTGCAATCAAGGCCTCCGCCGGAAAGTCCTGGCCGGTCAGTGCGGCCTGTATCTGGATGACCTCGTGTGCCACGGCCTCTGCCAGCTCGCGGTGGTTTACCCAGAGCTCACTGACGGTGCCCCCGGCCACCAGGCCGGCGCAGTTGGTTGTCACGATATAGACATTCTTCAGTACCAGTTCAAACAGTAATTCACTGTCGTCGGCCAGTATGCGCACGGGTATATCCAGGTTGCCGAGGCTCGTTTCGAGCAGTTCTGCGGCGGGGCCCAATACCGGGGAGGGGATTAGCACCTTGACGTCCTGGCCTTTCTTCTTCTCGAACCAGACGGAGATGACCGTGGGCCTGGTGAAGCCAAACTGTTGCCAGTCAGCTGGCAGCAGTTCGTTCTGTAACAGGCAGAGGCGCTGATGCCAGGCGGGCGGGATTTTCTCCAGCACCGCGTGCAGGTCATTTTCTGCAACGGCAACCACGACCAGTTCGGGTGACGGTAATTGTTTTGCCACATCTGTCACGTCATCGTGACGAGTTACCGGGTAGACAGGGTGTCCGCTGCGCAGCAAGCCACGTGCAAAGACGCTGCCCATTTCGCCAATGCCGATAAGAATGACGGGTGCTTTCATAGTAAGGATTCCTGCTTGTGCCTGTTGGCCGGACGCGGGATTATAGCGTGAATGACTGATAGAAAGCGTATGGATGTGTTACAGAGCAGGGTTGTCACGGGATACAGGGTTGGCGGCTTGTGGTTGATGATCCTGCTGTGGCTGCTGGTGCTGCCGGCACGGGCGGAAATCAGCGTCATTGATGATGCGGGACAGGCGGTTACGCTTGAGAAACCCGCGCAACGTATCATCAGTCTTGCGCCGCATATAACTGAACTAATGTTTGCGGCCGGGGCCGGGGAGGCGGTGGTCGGTGTTACTGAATTCAGTGATTTTCCCGAGGCTGCACGGTCGCTGAAACAGGTCGGTGGTGGCGGTGGCCTTGACATGGAGGCCATCATTGCCCTGCAACCGGACCTGGTGGTGGCCTGGCAGAGTGGTAACCCGCGCGGGCAGCTGGAACACCTGCAGGCACTCGGCATCACCGTGTTTTTCTCCGAACCGCGGCAGCTGGAAGATGTGCCGGACACACTGCAACGACTCGGCCGCCTTGCAGGGACAGAGTCAGTGGCCGCGGCACAGGCAGACCGCTTCAAGCGTCGTTATGCTGAATTGCATGATAACTATGCGTCACGCCCAACGGTCAGTGTGTTTTACCAGATATGGGACCGTCCGTTGATGACCCTGAACGGCGAACATTTATTCAGCGACGTGGTGCGTTTATGCGGCGGGGAGAATATTTTTAACGCCTTGCCCGCGCTGGCGCCACAGATAGACATTGAGGCCGTGCTGCTGGCCAACCCTGACGTCATCGTTGTCGCCGCGGATGACGGGCGCTCACCGTTACTGGCCGCATGGCGGCGCTGGCCGGAATTGTCGGCAGTTAAACAGGGTCATGTCTATGCCATACCGCGTGATCAACTGGTACGGCACAGCCCCAGGATTCTGAACGGGGCAGAACACCTGTGTGAGCTGCTGGATGCTGCGCGCATGTAGGAGTGGATCACATCCGCGATGATTTTCTTGCATGGGGCCGCCCGTTTCCTGATCATATCCACGGTGTTTATCTATAATCAAATTGAATAAGAGGCAGGCCAGGAAATGCCAGGCCAGAAAAACGTATCCGGTGTCTTTAATTCGTACAGCACCCCGGGGGCATGACCTTTGCTATAAACGGAATATAATACTGGGCCGTGATCATCAGTTACAGGATACGCCCCCGGAGGTATAGATATGAAACTTGCCAACATCACCCAGTTCGACAGATTCGCTATCCTGGTAATGTCGGTAATGATTACGGGACCAAATATCTCTTACGCGGATAAGGAGCCGTTCACCTACGGTACCGGAAACTTGATGGTTGTCGTCGAGAGGGATAACAAAAGTATCCTCGTCATCGACGGAACCGACCTGGAGGTCATTAAAAGGATCAGCCTTCCGAAGACCACCCAGCCACACGCACCTGTCTTTTCACCCGATGGCCGTTACTACTATGTGATGGGCAGGAACGGTTACTACGCAAAGGTCGACCTGTTAGCGCAGGAGATTGTCGCGGAGCAGACCATCGGCACGGATTCAAGGGGTTCGGCCATCAGCATGAACGGCAAGTACATCTTCGCCGGTAACTACAGCCCCGGGAGCGCCGTCATTATGGACGCAAGAGACCTGGGGATACTCAAACGTATCGAGGGGCCAGAGGCGCTGGTCGGAGGAAAAACAAGGGCTTCGCGCTGTGCCTCCATCACCGATATCGGTGGGGTCAAGGACCTTATGGCGGTCGCATGGAAGGATGCCGGTCAGGTATGGATTGTGGACATGAAAACCGCCCCTGAATTTAAAATAATTAAAAAGTTCAGGGATGCCGGCGGCGACATCCATGATGCGTCCGTCTCCGATGGCGGCAGGTACTATATGCTCGCTGACCACAAGGGCAACCATTTGTGGATACTCGACGCGTACAAGGATATTGCGAACGACAGCACCGCCTACAAGGGCACCATCGGCACGGATCCGGTACCGCACGCCAGTGTATGCTGGGGCGAGGTATGTTTTGAGACCAACCGTGGCAAGGGTACGGTAACCGCCTTCAATCCGGCCACGATGGAACACATTGCTAACATACCGACTTCACGTAAATACAACTCGTCATCTCCAGGCGGCCTCTTTACTAGCAAACACCCCGGTGCGCCGCACATATTGTCGGATTCGCTTATCGCCGACAAGAAGACTCATCGCTACATATACGTAAT
>JASJGW010000303.1:0-5626 GCA_033791305.1 Gammaproteobacteria bacterium
GGTCTCGTCGTCTTCAACGGAGTGATGCACCCGGTGCATGTCCGGCGTTACAACGATCAGGCGCAGATACCGATCCAGGTTTTTTGGCAGCCGTACATTGCCATGATTGAACATGGCGGTTACATTGAGGACAACCTCAAATACCACCACAGCGACCACTGGCGGACCCAGCAGCATGATCACCGCAAACTTGATGAGCATGGAAAGCAGGATCTCAAGGGGATGAAAGCGGGCACCGGTGGTTACATCGAAATCGAGATCAGCATGATGTACGCGATGCAAGCGCCAGAGTGCCGGGATGGCGTGGACCATTACATGTTGCAGCCAGATAAAAAAGTCCATGATCACAAGCGTAGCCAGCACAGCTACCCAGGACGGGGCATTAATATAGTTGAACAATCCCCAGCCCTGGCCGCTGGCAAACACGGCCATGCCCACGGCTGCTGCTGGGAACACCAGCCGCAAAATAAAACTGTTGAAAAATACCAGCCCCAGATTGTTGGTCCAGCGGACGGCTTTGGAGACCTGCAAGTGGCGCCGTGGACTGATTATCTCCCACAGCGCCATGACGGCGAAGATGCCAAAGAAAAATCCGAGGCGAATGGATACTTCATTGGCCATGATGAAATCATTGAGATTCACGGGCATTGCTCCTCAGAATCAGCTATTCACAAATCGGCTGCATTCTATCTTAAAAGACTGGAGATACAGAGGATCGTTCCCTGTTAGCCGGCGTTTTTCGATATAAAACAATGTATTTCCAAAGAGAAGCGACGTTCTGCTATTTATCGCAGGCCATCGTTAATGGTGCCGTGTCAGCCAGTCCCTGACCGAGAGTTGCTGTTCACAAACAAAAAAACGGCGACCCGAAGGCCGCCGCAGGGTGTATGCACGGGTAGTGTCGGGCTACCGTTGTGCCGGGGTCACCTGTCGAGCTGAGAGGTCACAAAGGGTATGGAAACCAGCGCAATTGCAGCAGACACGATATATATCTTCATTTCGCCAAGCCAAGCCAGTGTCTGCAGACTGGGGTCACCCAGGAAGAAAATCACCATCAGACCAATAAACAACTTTTGCATGCCTGTCTCCGTTACTACCTGCTGTTTCGATGATTCTATCTTAGGCGGTTAACGACAAGATATTCGTGAACGGAAACACGCCGGGTACGGTCATGCGTCACAGGTTTGCAGGAAAAGTTAGCTAAATCGCAATCTGGCTTCAGAGTTGTTTGTTTGCATATATGCCAAGGACTGAGACGGCAGTCATATCAAATGACGGCACGCTTGACGTTGATACTTGAACTTGAATGATTGTTGGCTGCATTAATTCCAGGCCAAGGTGTGAAAATACGATTATAGATATACACCACCATTGTTATGGTGAGGCCGCGTTATAGAGCATTCCATGGAAGCTGCAGACAGCGGCCAGAGTATGTTTTGAAAATAATCACGGGATACTACGATGCCGGCACTGACACAATTGTTTTTTGTTGAAACAAGGACGACCTGATAGTGCTGAAAGTTTCCCGGAATGTTTCAATCCCTGATGATGAAATTGAACTTACGGCAATCCGATCACAGGGAGCCGGAGGGCAGAACGTTAACAAGGTGTCTTCTGCAATTCATCTGCGTTTTGATATCAATGAGTCTTCACTGCCTGATTTCTACAAGCAACGTCTGTTGAACCTGCGGGATCGACGTATCAGCAAGGAGGGTGTGATTGTTATCAAGGCGCAAAAATTTCGTACCCAGGAAAAAAACCGGGATGATGCCCTGGAACGGCTGCAGAAACTGGTTCAGGACATGGCGGTTGTACAAAAAGCAAGACGGCCAACCAGGGCAACCAAGGCTTCCCGGAAAAGACGGCTGGACAGCAAAACACGGCGGGGCAAGACAAAGGCCCTGCGAGGCAGGGTGACGGATTAGCAGCATGACATTTGTTCTCGTTTTCCCCTCATGCATCGCTAGCACGCATTGAGGAATGCGGGGCTAGATACGCATATTGCGTAAACGCAAGGCATTGCCAATCACGGATACCGAACTAAAGCTCATCGCCACGGCGGCCAGCATGGGGGACAACAGCAGCCCGAACAACGGATATAACGCACCGGCGGCAACGGGTACACCGAGTGAATTATAGATAAAGGCAAAGAACAGATTCTGGCGAATATTGCGCATGACGGCACGGCTCAGACGACGTGCCCGCACAATGCCACGCAGGTCACCCTTGACCAGGGTTACACCCGCACTTTCTATCGCGACATCTGTGCCGGTGCCCATGGCAATCCCGACATGTGCCTGCGCCAGTGCCGGAGCATCGTTGATACCGTCACCGGCCATGGCAACTATGTGTCCTTCGGCCTGCAGTTGCATGACGATCTCTGTCTTTTGATCCGGCAGCACTTCGGCTTCCACACGGTCTATATTCAGCTTGCCGGCAACGGCCTGTGCGGTTGTATGGCTGTCACCGGTCAGCATCACCACCTGTACACCCTCAGCATGCAGGTCGCGGATAGCCTCCGGCGTGGAGTCCTTGATAGGATCTGCCACACTGACCATGCCTGCTGCTCGACCGTCGATGGCGACAAACATAACGGTCTGGCCCGCTGTGCGGCCGGCCTCTGCCTGTTGTGTCAGGTCTCCCGCATCAATGCCGAGTTGCTCAAGCAGTTTGCCGGTACCCAGTGCTACCGAACGTCCGCCCACCTTGCCGCTGACACCCTTGCCGGTGACGGACGCGAACTCATTTGTCTGGTTCAAGATCAGGCCCCGCTGTTCTGCGCCACTGACAATGGCTTCGGCCAGTGGATGTTCGCTGGCGCGTTCCAGGCTGGCTGCCAGCAGCAGCACCTTGTCTTCAGTAAAGCCGTTGGTGACCTGTACTGCGACCAGCTTCGGTTTGCCCTCGGTCAGGGTGCCGGTTTTGTCGACCACCAGGGTAGTAACTTTCTCCATGATTTCCAGCGCCTCCGCATTTTTGACAAGCACCCCCAGGGTTGCGCCCCTGCCGGTCCCGACCATGATCGACATGGGTGTGGCCAGCCCCAGTGCACAGGGGCAGGCAATGATCAAAACAGCCACGGCATTGACGACGGCATGCGCCAGCCGTGGTTCCGGACCCCATACACCCCACACAATAAATGCGCTAACCGCGACGCCAACAACAGCGGGCACGAAATAACCGGCCACGACATCAGCCAGTTTCTGTATGGGCGCGCGGGATCTTTGTGCTTCGCTGACCATGCGTACAATCTGTGACAGCAGGGTATCGGTACCGACTTTTTCAGCGCGCATCAACAGACTGCCGGTGCCGTTCACTGTCGCGCCAATCAGCTTCTCACCGCCGGTTTTTTCTACCGGGACGGGCTCACCGGTTACCATCGACTCATCCACTGCACTGTTGCCGTCTGTGACGACGCCATCCACCGGAATTTTTTCGCCGGGGCGTACACGCAGCAGGTCGCCGACCTGTACCTGTGCCAGCGGGATGTCTTCCTCGGTGTTGTCATCGCGGACGATGCGCGCATTTTTTGGCGTCAGTCCCAGTAACAGTTTTATGGCCGTATTGGTCTTGCTGCGGGCGCGCAATTCCAGCATCTGCCCCAGCAGCACCAGTGCAACAATAACGGCGGCGGCTTCGAAATAAACCGCCACAGTGCCGTCAGCGTGTTGCATGATTGGTGGAAAAATACCGGGTGCCAGCAGAGCGACGACGCTGTAGCCCCAGGCGACGGAGACACCCAGCGCGATCAGGGTAAACATGTTCAGGTTCCAGCTCATCACCGATTGCCAGCCGCGCACAAAGAATGGCCAGCCACCCCACAGCACGACCGGGGTGGCCAGTGCGAATTCAATCCATTGAACAGACTGCAGGGACACGCTGGCAGGTAACAGGCCAGGTGCCATGTCGGTCAGCATGGCGAGTATAAATACGGGTAATGCCAGTATTGTCGAGACCCAAAGGCGTTGGCTCATGTTGATGAGTTCAGTATTTTTCTCCTCGACGGTGATGCTGCGTGGTTCCAGTGCCATGCCGCATTTGGGGCAGCTGCCCGGTGTGTCCTGCACGATTTCCGGGTGCATGGGACAGGTGTATTCAGTGCGTGTCGGCAGGGGTTGCAGTGTTTCGGGTTCCAGTGCCATGCCGCAACTCGGACAGGCACCCGGGCCCTGTTGCCGGACTGCAGGGCACATGGGGCAGATATGAACCAGGTCAACGGTGCCTGCTGCCGGTTCCGGCGGGTTCAGATAGTGTTCCGGATTGGCAGCGAATTTTGTCTGGCAGCCCTGACAGCAGAAGTAGTAGTCGCTGTTGTTCCAGACGTAGTGGTGTTCACTGGCCGGAGTGACCGTCATGCCGCATACGGGATCTGTGAGTTGTGCTGTCACTTGCCAATACCTCTAATTGTAGGAGCGGATTTCATCCGCGAAGATGTTTGTATTCAAACCCAATCGCGGATGAAATCCGCTCCTATATAAATGTTCGGTTAGTCTTGCTTCCTGACACCCCGTTGCTTCCAGATTAAATACACAGCCGGTATCACGACCAGTGTCAGCAGGGTTGCGCTTACCATGCCACCCACCATCGGTGCGGCGATGCGGCGCATCACCTCGGAGCCGGTGCCGCTACCCAGCATGATCGGCATCAGGCCGGCAATAATCGCGGCCACTGTCATTATTATAGGCCGTACACGTAGCAGAGCACCGTCGATCACGGCATTGCGTACATCGTCGGCTGTGAGCGCACGCTGTTCCCGCAGTGCTGTATCTTCATGGTGTTGCAATGCCTGGTTGAGATACACCAGCATTATGACACCGATCTCTACTGCAACACCGGCGAGTGCAATGAAGCCAACGCCGACGGCGACTGACATGTTGTATCCAAGCAGGTACAGCAGCCAGTAGCCACCCACCAGTGCCAGTGGCAGTGTCCCCATGATAATGAGTACCTCGGTGAAACGGCGGAAATTCAGATACAGCAGTAACACGATAATGCCCAGCGTGACCGGTAATACGGTTGCCAGCTGTTTCTTGGCACGTACCAGGTATTCATACTGGCCTGACCAGGTAATGGAATAGCCGGTTGGCAGGTCAACCTGCTCGTGAACGAGCTGCTGTGCCTCGCTGACATAGGAACCCAGGTCGCGGCCTTCGATATCGATGTAAATCCAGCCATTGAGGCGGGCGTTCTCGGTTTTGATCATGCCGGGGCCGTCCTCGATACGGATATCGGCGACTTCGGCAAGCGGTATGCGGGCACCGCCGGGGGTAATAATAGGCAGGTTGCGCAACTTTTCCAGCGAGTCACGCATATCACGCGGGTAGCGAATATTGATCGGGTAGCGTTCCAGTCCTTCCACGGTTTGGGCGACTGGCATGCCGCCCAGCGCGGTGCGCACGACTTCCTGTACGTCGGCAATATTCAGGGCGAAGCGGGAGGCGGCGATGCGGTCGATATCGATCACGACATAACGTCCCCCGGCGACACGCTCTGAATAGGCGGAAACAGTACCTGGAATACTGTTAACGACTTCCTCAATGCGCTTGCCAATCGACTGGATTGTATCGAGGTCGGGCCCGGCGACCTTGATACCCACCGGTGTCTTGATGCCGGTTGCCAGCATGTC
>JASJGW010000304.1:0-9334 GCA_033791305.1 Gammaproteobacteria bacterium
GTCTATTGCATGGGTGACTAGCTTATGAAGACTATAATCGGGCATCAACGTGCTGTGTCTGCCAATAGCTGCCTTGCCATCATGCTCGCAGTCCTGCTCGTTGCCTGCGGAGGCGGCGAAAGCACCCAACCGAACCCCGTAACCACGAACAATGTTGCAGCTACTTCTTACTCAGGTCCGGCTGCAGCAACTGAGGATATTCAAGCTTTCAGGCTAAACGTATGGGAAAATCTCAACGACCAGAATCGTTGTGGCTCCTGTCATGGTACGGGAGGCCAAGCCCCGAATTTCGTCCGTATGGATGATATAAATCTGGCGTATTCCCAGGCGAATGGAATCGTTAACCTGACAGCCCCCCCAAGCTCTCGCATGGTGACCAAGGTTGCCGGTGGACATAACTGCTGGCTGGACAGCGACAGTGCCTGTGGCGATGTCATTACGGCATATATTGAAGCCTGGGCAGGTGGTGCGAATGGTGGCGGCAATGTTATAGAATTAAAGCCCCCTGTACTCAGGGATCCGGGGAACAGCAAGAATTTCCCTGATGATTCCAGTCTGTTTGCCAGCACAGTACATCCTCTGTTAACGGCTAATTGTACAGGCTGTCACGTTGACTCTGCGCTCGTTGCCCAATCCCCGTTTTTTGCTGACAGCAATCCGAATACGGCCTATGAAGCCGCCAAGGCTAAAATGGACCTTGAGAATCCCGCCAACTCTCGATTTGTCCTGCGTCTCCGTGAAGAGTCACACAATTGTTGGGATCCGGACAACACCGGTAACACTGATTGTGTTGCCTCTGCGGCACTGATGGAAGCGGCCATTACGGCATTCGCGAGCCCAATTATTCCTACCAGTGTTGATCCATCACTTGTTACCAGCAAGGCACTGACATTACTTGAGGGCATTGTTGCAAGTGGTGGCAGTCGCTATGAAGAGAACGTTATCGCACTCTACCAGTTTAAAACCGGACAGGGCAGTACTGCATTTGATACCAGCGGTGTCAACCCTGGCATGCATCTGCAATTTACCGGGAATGTCGACTGGGTCGGCGGCTGGGGTATCGATTTCATCAGTGGCAGGGCCCAGGCAACGACGGCCACCAGCCGAAAACTCTATGACCTGATCACGGCAACCGGTGAGTACACTGTGGAGGCATGGGTTGTACCAGGAAATGTAACGCAGGAAGGTCCTGCACGCATCATCAGTTACGCTGGCAGTGAAACGGAACGAAACTTCACACTGGGGCAGATTCAGTATAACTATGATTTCCAGCAACGCAGTGGTGCATCACTAACGACGGCAGATGCCGACGAGGATTTGCAGGCTACGTTGCAGCATGTAGTCATCACATATGGTCCCGTCAATGGCAGACGTATCTATGTTAACGGTGAATTCACAGATGATACAGATCCGGAACCGGCCGGTGGTCTGGCAGACTGGGTGAATAATTTTGCATTCGTGCTGGGTAACGAGGTCTCCGGTAACCAGCAATGGCAGGGTAAAATACGCCTGGTCGCTATCCATAATCGCGCCCTAACCGAAGAACAGATCGTACAGAACTTTTCCATCGGTGTTGGTCAGAGATTTTTCCTGCTCTTCAATATCAGTGATCAAACCGGCGTTCCTGACGGCTATGTCGTCTTCGAAGTCAGCCAGTTTGATAGCTACAGTTATTTGTTCAATCAACCATTTTTCATAAGCCTCGACCCGGCGGCCGCGCCCAACAACATTCCCGTCGCCGGAATGCGCATTGGGATTAACGGCAAGGAAGCCACTGGTGGTCAGGCCTACCAGAACCTCAATACCACCATCAGTAGCAGTCTGTATACGCCCGGTATCGGACAGCCGCTATCAGACCTGGGTACCATTATCGCACTTGAGAAAGGCCCCGAGGTTGATGAATTCTTCCTGACTTTTGAGGTCCTTGGCACCGAAACCAATGTTGTGCTTGAACCGGCACCAATCGTCCCTGCGCCCCCACCTGATCTGCCGGAAGCAGCCGATATCGGCGTACGTAACTTTGACGAAATCAATGCAACCATGGCGACAGTGACCGGCGTCCCGCGTAACCAGTTTGATGTTAATAATGTCTTCCAGACCATTAAACAGCAATTGCCAAGTGTAGAAAATATTGAAGGATTTCTCTCTGCGCACCAAATGGCAGTGTCACAACTCGCTATTGAATATTGCAGCACACTGGTGGATAACGGCGGGACAATACTGCGCGATGACTACTTCCAGGATAGCGCAGGCAATACAAGTTTTAATTTCGGTGAAACTGCCGATACAGCTTTCGACAATCTCTCAAAGCGGGATCTGGTGATTTCTCCGCTGCTTACCAGGATTATTGGTACCGGACTGACTACGCAACCGGATCTGGTCAGTGTACAGAATGAACTGGATAATCTGATCCTCATTTTGGGCACTACGAGCGTGTGTCCGCCGCAGCCTTCTTGCGACACAACGCTACGAACCGAACAAATTGTCAAGGCAACCTGTGCCGCTGCATTGGGCAGTGCTGCCATGCTGATCCAGTAGTACAGATACGGGAGTATTGTATGGCCAGAAAGCGCAACTATCGCAAATTAAACGAGCCCTTGCGGATCAATGATCACGGGCGTCCTGTTACCCGGAGAGATTTTCTCTCACAGGGCCTGATCTCGGGCCTTGGTATGGTAACCGTACCAAGTTTGTTTGGCCTGTTTGCAAATCCCCGGTCAGCCGCCGCTGCACTCTCGTCTGACATTAATGACCTGAAGTTAGCCTGCGGTATAAAATCACTCGGGGCTGGCAAGATACCCTTCATTTGTTTCGATCTTGCAGGTGGTGCCAATATTTCCGGTTCCAACGTTCTGGTAGGGCAGGCGGATGGTCAGCTGGATTCGCTGAGTACCGCTGGCTACAGCAAACTTGGACTCCCTGGAGATATACTGCCGGATTCAATCAACCCTGTAACGGCAACAAACTTTATCAACACTGATTTCGGTCTCGCATTTCATGCAAGCAGCGCGATGTTACAGGGAATTCAGCAAAAAGCTGCCAGTCGCATTGGTGAAATAAACGGTGCAGTCATACCTTCACGTTCGGATAACGACACAAGTAATAACCCGCATAATCCCATGTATGGCATTGCCCGTGCCGGCTCTGATGGCAGCCTGTTGACACTGATCGGTTCACGCAGTTCGGATTCCGGTGCCAACTCCGTGGCGCCGGCGATGATGATTGACCCGGCTATACGCCCAACCAAGGTCGATCGTCCAACGGATGTTACCGGAATGGTCGATACCGGCAAGTTAATCGGTGTCCTCAGCCAGGATGATGCCGTAGCAGTTATGGAGTCAATCGAACGTATCAGCAAGATGAAACTCGATAATGTTCATACCAGGGTCTCTGCAGATGCCGTCATCAAGGATCTTGTACAGTGCGGGTATGTAAAGGCCGCCGATATTGCCGACCGGTTTGGCGATCCTTCAACGCTTAACCCGGCACTTGACCCTGACATTGTGGGCGCATCAGGGATTTTCTCGCAAGCCGAATTTGATAGTGACAGTGAATTTCGCAAGACAGCGTCGGTTATGAAAATGGTCGTCAATGGATTTGCCGGCGCAGGAACCATTACCATGGGTGGCTACGATTACCATACGGGTGATCGTGCAACCGGTGAAATTCGGGATTTACGCGCGGGGCGCTGTATTGGTGCCTGCCTTGAATATGCGGCACGCGCAAATAACGGCAATGGTATCCCCCTGATGATCTACGTCTACAGTGACGGTTCTGTTTTCAGCAATGGTATGACAGACGACACTCAGCAGGGTGGTGGCAAGGGTGTCTGGACCGGTGACAATTCATCAACAGGGTCATCATTCTTCCTGGTCTATAACCCTGGTTCACCCCCTGTACTACGTGGTTCGGATATATTCGAGCAGGCACGCCACCAGCAACTTGGCTATTTCCGGGCAGACGCGTCGGTCGAAACCAGTGCCACACCTGCAGCCAACCAGGTAAACCTGCTGGTTGAGACCATCATACTGAACTACATGGCATTACACGGTGATGAAGGCAATTTCTCAAGCCTGTTCCCGAACCACGGCCTGGGTAACGGCAACTTGAGGGATAGTCTGACGGCTTTCAATAAAATTGTAACCGGGACGATATAAGATACATCCGGCGATTCTATCCTGGTGCTATCGGGGTAATGGAACAAATCGCCTACAGGAAATGGATGAAAAGGATGTATCACGACATTTCGAAACCAGGGTTCCTGTTTTTCCTGCTGGCTTTTCTTTTTCCGCTCGACTCCGTCGCGGACTGGCAGCGGCAGGAGGCCGCTATCATGGGAACGGCAATTACGGTAGAACTCTGGCATGAAGATCAAACTCAGGGTAAGGCGCTGACCGAGGATATCATGAAGGAGATGCGCCGCATCGATCAGCTAATGAGCACCTTCAAACCGGATAGCGAGTTGTCTGCCGTGAACGCGAATGCTGCCCAAGGCCCTGTAATCGTCAGCAAGGAACTGCTTTCATTGATTGCCCGCGCACTTGAATACTCGGATATAACGACGGGTGCTTTTGATATCACCTATGCCAGTGCCGGACAGCTATATGATTATCGTAACAATAGAAAGCCGGGTGACAGGGATCTGCAAGAGGCCCTGTCGGCAATCGATTACCACCATGTCAAGTTTGATAAATCCGGATCCACAGTTCAATTCCTGCATCCGGGCGTTCACATCGACCTGGGAGGAATTGCCAAGGGTTATGCAGTCGATCGCGGCATGGAGATATTGCAGCAGGCAGGGGTCACGACGGCCTTAATCAGTGCCGGGGGGGATACCAGGGTAATTGGAAAACGCTGGGATCGACCCTGGCATATTGGTATCAGGAACCCGCGCGACGCACAAAATATTGTATCAATGATTCCTCTCGAGAATTCGGCCATCTCGACCTCGGGTGATTATGAGCGCTTTTTTGAGGAGGATGGTGTGCGGTATCACCACATACTTAACCCGGAAACAGGGAAGTCAACTCACGAGGTCCTGAGTTCCAGCATCATCGGCAAGTATGCAACTGATACAGATGCGCTTTCCACCAGTGTCTTTGTGCTTGGTGTTGAAAACGGGCTGAAACTAATTGATTCCTTGCCAGAAACCGAGGCAATCATCATCGATAACAAGGGAAATATGCATTATTCATCAGGACTCGCACTGGTTCAGTAGTCATTTGAAATGAGCGGGATCACCGGTAATTTGTGATAATATTCCCACAAATGAGCCACAGAGTCCTACAAACTTGGATAAATCCCTGCAATTTTGCAGGTAATAGTGTGCCTACGGGAGTTGTCAGGATGTGTGTATGTAAACCATTCGTTTTATTGGCCTGCAGTCTGTTTCTGTCTGGCAGTCTTGTTCTGCATTCAACTAACGTTAATGCGGACTCGGGCGACAGCACAGCAACAGCGGCTGCAAGTCTTGATGAAGAAATCCAGTCTCTGAAACAGCAAGTGCTGGCACTGAACCGGTCACTGTTTATCCTGGAAGAGGAACTGCTGTTTCCTTCCAGTACACAGATCGCTGTATTTATATCCATGGATATCGGTGACTTCTTTTCCCTTGATTCTGTGCAGCTCAAAATTGACAACAAGGTAGTGAGTAATTACATGTATACGCAACGTGAGGTAGAGGCCCTGCACAGAGGCGGAGTCCAGCGCCTGTACATGGGCAATCTCAAGTCTGGTGAACATGAACTGGTTGCCATTTTTACAGGAAAGGGACCTAATGGCCGGGACTACCGGCGCGGGGCAGAACTTGTCGTTAGTAAGAGTCTTGGAGCCAAGTTCGTTGAGCTGAAGATTGTTGATAACGAGAGTAGCGAACAGCCGGACTTCAGCATCAAGGAATGGGAATAGTGATATGCTGCAGGGTATCTGCAAATATACGTCACTGATTCTGCTGTTATGCTGCTCGCAGCATATCGGCGCACGGGATAAGCCACCATCGTCTGTCAAGGATCTCCAGTATGGTGAAATGCTGTTTTATTACTACCAGCAGGATTATTTCAACAGCATTATACGACTCGGGATAGCACAACAGCAGCAATATCTCCCCAACCACAAGGATGAAGCAGAACTCATGCTTGGTGGCCTGATGCTTTCTTACGGAATGAGGGATGCAGCCAGGCAGATTTTCCAGCAACTGCTTGATGATCAGCAGAATGATTTATCCGTGCATAACCGCGCATGGTTATATCTCGCAAAAATCTCGTACCAGCGCGGCGACCGGTCCGGTGCACTGGATGCTCTAGACAAAATCAACGGCAAGATGACACCTGCAACACGTACGGCAACAGCAAACCTAAAGAGCCTGTTACTCATGAAAGAAGGGCGCAATGCAGAAGCAATAGAAGTTCTGAAAAGCACCCGCAGCGGCAAACACTGGACCCCGTATTTGAAATACAACCTGGGTGTTGCACAGATCCGCAATGGCGAAAGTAAAGAGGGTGAAAGTAATCTGGAAAGTATCAGGAAATCTGGTGATCGCACTTCAGAGCAACGTCTTCTGCGTGACAAGGCAAATCTGGCGCTGGGCTATAGTTACCTGCAACAGGGAGTAACTGATAAATCCAGACAGGCACTGGAGAAAGTACGTCTCGAAGGACCCTTATCCAACAAGGCACTGCTGGGAGCCGGCTGGGCGGATGCCGACGCCGGTCAATTTGCACAGGCACTGATACCGTGGACTGAATTAAGTACACGTAATGCAACAGATCCTGCAGTTCAGGAAGCATTACTGGCTGTGCCCTATGCGATGGCAAAGATGGAGCTGTATGGCCAGGCAGTTCAGCACTACAAGGAAAGCATATCTGCACTCAATGACGAGAAGCGACAACTTGATAGATCAATTAACGCCATCCAGAGCGGCGAGCTGCTGAGACACCTTGAACAAAGCGACCCACGCACGGGTTATGGCTGGCTGCAACAGCTTGACCTCGACACTGATTCACCGGTGCTAGATTACCAGGTAACGCTCATGGCCTCGCATAATTTCCAGGAGGGCATAAAAAATTACCGGGATTTGCTTTTCCTGCGCAGAAACCTTGATGAATGGGCCACAAGTATAGCGGCCTATGATGATATGCTGGCCACACGAGAAAGACGCTATCAATCCCACCTGCCTGCCGTCAAGCATGTTCTGGCTACCAATAATACCCTTGAGCTACTGCAGCAACACCATGCGGCACTAACAAACACGGTTACAAGTGTTGAATCAACAGGAAATAGTATCGGACTTGCCAATGCTGCCGAGATGCGGCAGCTGAAAAAATTGTCCGACATTGAAAAACAGTTTACAAATTTGCCAGATACGCCGGAAATCCGTAATTTGCGGGACAAGCAGAAGTTCCTCTACGGCATACTCTACTGGCGGGTAAACAATGATTACAAGCAACGCTTGCGGCCGACAAGGCAACAGCTGTCAGAACTGGAAACGCTGATAGAACAAACAAGAACGGCGATTGGCAATCTGAAACAGGCAGCTATTGAGACACCTGCCGGATTTTCCGGTTTTAAACAACAAATATCAACCCGGAAAACCGCACTCAAGCAACTCCAGACACGCACAGCCGATGCATCCATGGCCCAGGGTGTGCTGCTGGAACAACTTGCCGTGAATGAACTGGAAGCACAGAAGAAACGCATTGACAGCTATATTATCCAGGCACGGTTTGCCCTCGCACAAACCTATGACAGTGCACTGAACCACCCGACTGACGGAGTGGCTCAATGAGGGCCTCAATTCCTCTTATCGTCATCCTGGTACTGCTATCCAGCGCATGTTCCCTGTTGAATGGCGACAAGGCCCCGACTATTGCCAGCCTTGGCAAACGCCCGGTAAAGCTTGAAAATGTACCCATTGAAACCAGCCATGAGCAGGCAACATCTGCATACCGGGAGTTTCTCAACACGCAGGATGCCTCCGAAGCTAGACCACAGGCCATGCGCCGACTGGCCGATATCAACCTTGAATCAGAGGCTGTGCCAGAGGACCACCAGCTGCAGGAAGACGTTACGCAGCTTTACAAGCAGCAGGCTGGTGACTCCATTCAGCTGTACCGGGGTGTACTCGAACACTATCCTGATCGCCCGGACAATGACTCCGTACTTTACCAGCTTGCACGTGCCTATGAATATGCAAATGAGCCTGAGCTATCCCTGTCATCGCTGGCAGAACTAATCCGGCGCTACCCAGACAGTCAATACGTACTTGAATCACATTTCCGGCGCGGGGAGATCCTGTTTGTACAGAAGGACTATCAGGGGGCAGAAAAGGCATACCAGGCGGTCGTTACAACCGGAGACGGCAGTCCATTTTACCGCCAGTCTCTTTACAAGATGGGCTGGTGCTTCTTCAAACAAGGCATGTTCAACGAGACACTGGATGCTTTTATCGCACTGCTGGACCTGGAACTGCAAGGCATTGAAAACCAGGAAACTGTTTCAGGAGAACTACGCCTTGAGCATCTCACGCGTGCCGACCAGGAGTTGATAAATGATACCCTGCGTGCCGTCAGCCTGAGTTTTTACCATGAAACCGGCGCCTCATCTGTGGCCGAGTATTTCTCACGCCAGGGCCCACGTAACTATGAAGAGATCATCTATAACCGACTCGGATCACTGTATCTGAAAAAAGAACGCTTTAATGATGCAGCACAGACCTTCCAGATGTTTGCTGACAATAATCCTTTTCATCAGCAGGCACCAACTTACCATAGGCGAGTTATTGAAGCGTACCAAGAGGCGGATTTTCCGACCCTCGCCCTTGATGCAAAGAAATCATTTGTCGAGCACTATCAGCTGCAGGGTGAATACTGGAACCACCATTCACCCGGGGAGAATAAACGCACACTTGATTTTCTCAAGCTCACAATAACAGATCTGTCACGCCACTATCATGCACTGGCACAGAAAAGCAGGAAACCGGAAGATTACCAGCAGGCCATACACTGGTATCGCACCTACCTTGCATCGTTCGCAAATGACAAGGATGCACCAAGTATGAACTTTCTTCTTGCCGAACTGCTTGATGAATCCGGCGATTACCAGCAGGCAATACGTGAATTTTCTACCATTGCTTATCGCTATAGCGGCCATGATCAGGCTGGTGAGGCCGGGTATGCCGCTGTGCTTGCCTATTCGAAACATGAGCAGACACTTGACGGCGCAGACAAGCAGGCATGGCAGCAACAGGCGATTGAAAATGCCCTGAAATTCGCAGAGACCTTCCCCGGCCATCCCGAGGCACTCGCCGTGCTTACCAGGACCAGTGAGGACCTGCTGG
>JASJGW010000305.1:0-14707 GCA_033791305.1 Gammaproteobacteria bacterium
AGTATGCTCTCATTTCAAGTACCTGTTCTACCCTGCCACTCAGAATCCGCTGTTTTTCGTCGGTGTAGTCCCTGGCAGTGAGCACAATCCCGGGAATATCACGCCATTCGGTATGGGTACGTATCTCCAGCAAGCAGTCAAAGCCGACCATTACCGACATCATGACGTCCCGGGTGAATGAACGTCCGCATCTCCGGTAAGCTTAGAGCTTACTGACGTCATCGGGATCCCGATCGAATTGTGATAGAAGACATTGGTATCTGTCTTGGTCAGCGACACGCCGTAATCGAGAAACCGGTCCCGCTCTGCATTAAAAAACAGGCCGGCATGTGCATCCACCTTGCCATCCCGTGCCAGGGCCAGCGTTTCGTTCCACATTGCTGCAGTGAGGTCGACGGCGCTGCCGGTTTTCCCGGACCACAGTTTCCGCTAGTACTATAGCTAAAAAAAGGCGGGGACGGTTTCGTTTTTAACAGTGTAAAACGTCACCGACACACGGGATTCAAACTATTTTGTCTGCTTGCGAATATCCCTGACCACCTCGACCTCGGGAATGGTGGCAACCTGGTCGCCTTCCAGCATGACATGCAGGTAGGGCCTGTTATCCGCAGGTGTATATTCAACCTTCAGATCATGCGAGCCTTGCTCCAGTACCAACGGAAAATACCGGGTCTGTTCCCTGTTCATGGTCTGGTTTGACAGCAGGGGATGGTCATCGACAGCGAGGCTGATTTTTCCTGTGCCGGTAACGACGAGTTCAAAAAAGCCGGACTGTGCGACCATGAACTGGCCTGCCATGGTGTGGTGTTGCGCATCCGGTAAATCACGCAACTTACCACGCAACTTTACCGTGTTGGCTTCTTTGCGGTTGCCTTTGATCCCGGCTGTCTCAATCTTTCCGGTATCAAGTTGAGGGGTGCCGGGTGCTTTCCCGGTAAAAACCGGTGGCGTGATATCGATCTTCAGAGGTGCACTACGCACCACGGTATTGTCGTCAAAGGCCACATGCACACCGAGGGAAACCGGGCCGACACCCAGCATCTGCGAGGCAATCCGTAGCCGCCAGCGTCCCTTGTTCACAGGGGCGGATGCCAGCTTCCGGTTGCCCTGCCAGAGCGTGGCCTCCCTGCCGCCGACGGCCGCCCCGGAGATGGTAATCATCTCACCATGGTGGACCCGCTGCGGCTGTGTATCCAGTGTGAGACGATGACCGCTATTGGCCAGTATCACATCGAAACGTGCATAGGACCGGGTTTCAATGGGGTCTGTTTCCTGGACCACCAGCCGGAGTTTGTGAAAACCATCATCCCTGCTTCGCGTGTCCCAGGTAAATGGCTGGTCTGGCTGCGCATAGGCAAGCAGTTGTCCGTCGACCCACAACTCAAGCTGGGCAATCGGCCGGTCCGGCACCGGCACGACTTTCGGTTGCAGTGTTACGACACCGGACCATGGGGTCTGTGGATCGGGGGAGGCCATATCCACTTCGGCAAAGCGGGCATACGGCCGGGCCAGCGGATCACCGACGATCAGCAGCTGATACGGTGCCTCCACACTCTGGTAGAAGGCCTCGGCAAGGGAGCTACCGTCGGCATAGTGGACATGCAGCAGCGGCACCGGAAATTTTGCCTGTAAGCTGAACGGCTCGACCACTGCACCACTGGCACCGGCGGCGCCGTGACGGAGAAACTCCGTGAGCTTGGTCTGCTCGTCAAAGTTGAAATGCCCCCCGTAACTGGTCAGGGATTCGGCAATGGCGCCAGGTAGCAGACGACTGCCGGAGGATTGCCACTTGAATTTTCTTGCGCCCACCACGGCACCAATAACATCCTCCTTGCCCTGCGGCAGGATGCCTTTCTGCTGCGCCTGTCCCAGGATTAATATTTCAGCACGTTTCCCGCGACGTTCCAGTGCCGCGACGGTTTCCAGGAACAGGGGCTGCCGCGTCTCGGAGCGCACGTTATTGTTCACCAGCAGATACACCGTGCCATCCGGTTGGGTTCCATCGCTGGACCGCGCGGCTGCGAGGTAATTTTTCACCTCCGGGACGCTATTCCCGTGGTTACCGGTATAGGCCAGCATCGTTGCAAGGTAATGGCTGTGGAGGGAGTCACTTCTAAACGTCTTTACCGGCCTTGTCGCACCGTTCCACTCATACTGGGCGCTGAAACCATGTGCTGCCTGAAACGGACCATTGCGCTCCTCCATGCGCTGCAGCAGGCGCGGTAATGCCGGATCATCAGAGAGCAGTTGCAGATAGCGGTCATTACGGGTTTGCAGGCTGTTGGTCCAGCCATGGTTGGCTGCCTGCTGCAATGCCTCCATGGCCGCCCCGCTATTACCCAGGGCGGCATGGCTCCGGGCCAGCCCATGCCACAAGGCGCCATGCTCGGGAAAACCCTGGACCAGTGATTCATAGCTGGCAACCGCCGCCTGAAAATCCTTTTTTCGGGATGCCTTTTCCGCTTCACGGTGCAATCTGGTTTCCTCATCCGTCAGAGAACGTAGCTGCCAGCCCGGTGCCAGATTACGGCGGAAATACAGGTTTGCATTGCTCGCCAGATAATACGGACTCCCGGTTTCAACATGGCGGGCAAAATAGCTTAGCCCCGTCAGGGAAGCCTCTTTCCCGTGATATTTCAGCCTGGGGAGTTTGTTGGCCTTCAGATCCGCGGAGAAATTAACGGCATAGGGGAAATCTGCCGAGTAGGCAATGATATCAATTTCATCATCAAGCCGGTTTTGTGTAATGAAATCACGAATGGGTTTCCATATCCTGGTCCGGAAGGTATCAATACTGATGCTGTCCGGATAGGGAATATCATGCAACCAGAGCACATGTTCCTGCGGGATATCACGCAGTTCCACATAGGTATTGGCAACTTGCAGGGAGACCGGTGAATCACCGTTGACGACCACCAGTACCTTTTCGGGACCGCCACCCGCGAGTACGCGACCTGGCAACAGGCTCATGCAGGCGATCAACATCATGGCTGGATACATCCGCCTGCCAGCCCTGAACCGGGAGTTGGCGCAAATGATTTGATAGCGGATTAAAATCATAATTATCCATTCTATGCCAGACTACTGACGGGACGCCCCGGACCACACGAGGGCAGTCAGCGACGCTCAAATACCACTACACTGCGAGGCTGCACGGCATAGGCGGGCGCTGCCTGTACCGGCTGGTCTGCAGGCCTGATGATATCCAGCGGCGATTCCCCGGCCGTATCGATAGCCAGGTGCCAGTCTCCCTCGGCAACCCGTGGCAGCGGCATAACCAGTTGTTCCGCTTGCATGTTCATGATCACAAGCAGGTCTTCCTCCCAGGCTTCGACAGCACCCAGGGTACAGGCAAGCACCTGTGCGTCAGGGTCTTCCCATAATGGCTGGTCGAGACGCTCACTATGCCAGGTGATGTCCGGGAACCACTGCCCGTCCCGTTCCAGCCCGTTCAGGAAACGGGTATGCATGAGGCAGGCATGGCGCTTGCGAAAGGCAATCATCTGCCGGGTAAAACGCAGCATATCCCTGTTTGCCTCCGTCAGACTCCAGTCAAACCAGCCCAGTTCATTGTTCTGGCACCAGACATTGTTATTACCATGCTGGGTTCGCAGTACCTCATCACCGGCATTGATCATGGGTATTCCCTGACTGAGCAACAGTATCGCCATGAAGTTTTTTGCCTGCTTGCGGCGCAACGCGAGGATATCCTCGTCATCGGTTTCACCTTCAGTGCCACAGTTCCAGCTGAGGACATTGCTGCTGCCATCACGGTTATTCTCGCCGTTGCCTTCATTATGTTTTTCGTTGTAGCTCACCATATCATGCAGGGTGAAACCGTCATGGCAGCAGATGAAATTGATGCTGTTGATCGGCTGCCGATCGTCATCCTGGTACAGGTCACTGTTGCCACTGAAGCGCCGGGCCAGTTCACTGTGCATGCCCTTGTCGCCACGCACGAAGCGACGCACCACATCCCGGTACTGACCGTTCCATTCGCCCCAGCGAAACCCGGGGAAATCACCGACCTGGTAAAGACCTGCTGCGTCCCAGGCCTCAGCAATGATGCGTGTTTCACTGAGCACGTTTGAAAACTCGATATTCCACAATACCGGGGCATGGTACAGCGGTGTGCCATCCTCGCCGCGTGACAGCACGCTGGCGAGATCAAAGCGGAAGCCATCCACGTGCATCTCACGTACCCAGTACTCGAGACACTCCATGATGAATCTTGCTACCAGTGGATGGTTGCAGTTGACGGTGTTGCCGCAGCCGGTGTAATCACGGTAGTTACTGCGATCCTCGGGATCCAGGTGATAGAAGGTCTCGTTGCCGATACCCTTGAAATTGATCACCGGGCCACCTGCGCCGCCCTCGGCCGTGTGGTTGAAGACCACATCGAGGATGACACCGATGCCCGCCTCATGCAGTGCCTTCACCATATCCCGGAACTCGTCGGCATGGGCATCGGCATGTGGCGAAACACAATAACCGGGATGCGGACTGAAATAACTGTGGGTGCTGTAACCCCAGTAATTGCCGAGACCCAGTTCTGCCACCCCCGCTGGTACATCCTGCTCATCAAAGGCCATCACAGGCATCAGCTCAACGTGTGTCACGCCGAGTTCCATCAGGTAGGGTATTTTCTCGATAACACCCAGAAAGGTGCCGGGCTGGCTAACGCCGGAACCCGGATGCCGGGTGAAACCACCCACATGCATTTCGTAGATAATCGTTCTTTCCGGACGAATACACCCCAGCGTTTCATCGTCCTCCCAGTCATACTCGCAGGACTGCACCACACCACGCATGGAGGTGACCATATTGCTGCCAGTTACCTCGGCATCGGCACGCTTCCACAGGCTATCGGTCACGCCACGTACCCAGGGATCAAGCAGGACCTTCTCGCGATTAAAATGAAACCCGGATTGATGCACATCATCCGGCCCGCCGATACGCCAGGCATAGTAGGTACCAGCCGGCAGGTCGATAACAAACACGTGCCAGAAAAAGAAGGTACGGTGTGTACGCACCTCCAGCGGGACCACCTGGAAGGGTTGCAGGTCATCTGCATATTCAAACAACAACAGTTCGACATGGCTGGCATGCCGGCTATAGATCGAGAAATTGACACCCTTTGGCGAAGGTGTCGCACCTGCCGGATAGCGGTTGCCGGGATGGGTACGGCAGGCTGTGATATGTTTCTGTTTCAATGCGCAAGATGGCTATCAGGCGGATTCCTTGATCCCGCAGTTGTTTGCATTGATGTCGGCGCTGGCCGGCACCGGTTTGATCTTCCAGACGTCCTCGCAATATTGCCTGATTGCGCGGTCAGAAGAAAACTTGCCAATCCGTGCAGTATTCAGGATCGAACTGCGCAGCCAGGCATCACGGTCGGCGTAATGCCGGCTGACCTGTTCCTGGCAGTTGATATAGGAACGAAAATCATGCAGCAGCATGTACTCATCGTGCATCAGCAGGGAATCAACCAGTGGCCTGAACAGTTCCGTATCTCCGTTCGAGAACACACCCGAGCGTAGCGCGTCGATTACCCGGTGCAGTTCTTCGTCCTGATCAAAGCACACCTCCGGATGATAGCCCGCAGTCTTCAGCTGGCGTATCTCCGCGGCAGTTGCACCGAACAGAAAAAAGTTTTCCTCCCCGACCTCTTCACGAATCTCGATGTTCGCCCCGTCCAGCGTACCAATCGTGAGCGCACCATTCATGGCAAACTTCATGTTACCGGTACCCGATGCCTCCTTGCCCGCAGTGGAAATCTGTTCTGACAGGTCGGCTATCGGATAAATATGGTGCCCCGTCTTGACGTTGAAATTGGGAATGAAGACCACTTTCAGCCGATCTGCGACCAGCGGATCATTGTTGACGACATCCGCAACTGAAGTAATGAGCTTGATTATCAGCTTCGCCATGGTGTAACCGGGCGCGGCCTTGCCGCCGAAGATAAAGGTACGGGGCTGAATATCGATGGCAGGATTTTCCCTGATCCTCTGATACAGGGTAATGATATGCAGGATGTTCAAATGCGGCCGTTTGTACTCGTGGATACGCTTCACCTGCACATCAAACAGGCTGTCGGGATCGACCACTACACCGGTCTGCTGCTGAATAAAGGCTAGCTGCTCACATTTCTTGTCCTGTTTGACCTGCCTCCAGTGCGCGCGAAAATCCTCGTCATCCACAAACGCCTCGAGCTTTCGCAGTTCCCTCAGGTGTGACACCCAGCCCATGCCGATACGATCGGCGATCAGGGCCGCCAGGCTGCGATTACACAGTGCCAGCCAGCGCCGCGGTGTCACGCCATTGGTGATGTTCAGGATCTTCTCCGGGTACATTTCATGAAAATCATTCAGGGTGTACTTTTTGAGGAGTTGTGTGTGCAGCTCGGCCACGCCGTTGATGGTGTGGCTGCCAGCACAGGCCAGGTTGGCCATGCGGATACGCCGACCATTATCCTCATCGATCAGGGACATGCGCGCCATACGTTGCGTATCACCGGGATAGCGTTGTTTCACCTCCGCCAGCAGACGCTGATTGATTTCATAGATGATCTCCAGATGACGCGGTAATACCCGGGCAAACAGTGACACCGGCCAGGTCTCCAGCGCCTCGGGCAACAGGGTATGGTTGGTATAGGCAAAGGTACTGCGGGTGATCTCCCAGGCTTCATCCCGGTCCATGCCATGTTCATCGACCAGCAGCCGTAGCAGTTCGGCAATGGCAACCGACGGGTGGGTATCGTTCAGCTGTCCGGCCCAGTATTTTGCAAACTCGTGCAGGCTGCGTCCATAGCGCAGGTGCACACGGATCATATCCTGCAGAGAACAGGACACGAAAAAATACTGCTGTTCAAGCCGCAACTGCTTGCCCTGCTCCGGCTCGTCATTCGGGTAGAGAATCCTGGTGAGATTGGTGGCAACGACATTGTCCTCGACGGCACCGTAGTAATCACCCTTATTGAATATTCCGAACCGGAACCGGCGGGGAGCCTCGGCCTTCCACAACCGCATCAATGCCACCGTATCAACACGAAAGCCGGTGATTGGCGTGTCATAGGCCATTCCCTTGACGACCCGATCCGGGATCCAGCGGACCTGCCGGCGTCCAGCGTCAGTTGTGTACTGCTCCGTGTGACCGCCCAGCTTGACCTCGAAGGTGTTCTCCGGCCGGGGAATCTCCCAGGGGTTGCCCAGTTGCAACCAGTGATCGGTCCTTTCAATCTGCCAGCCGTCCTGCAACTGCTGGTCGAAAATACCAAACTCGTAGCGAATACCGTAACCGATGGCCGGTATCTCCCGGGTCGCCAGTGAGTCCATATAACAGGCAGCGAGCCGACCCAGGCCGCCATTACCCAGCCCCGGTTCTTCTTCCTGCTCGAACAGCTCATTTACATCGATATCGAGTTTCTGCATGGCCTGCTCGACGACATCACAGATACCCAGGTTGATCATGTTGTTGGCGAGATGCGGCCCGGGCAGGAATTCCGCCGACAGGTAACTGACCACGCGCACCTCACCACTGAAATAGGACTCGATGGATTTCATCCAGCGTTCCAGCATCCGGTCGCGCACTGTATAGGCCAGCGCCAGGTAGCGGTCATTCAGCGTCGCCGTGCGGCAGGTCTTAGCCTGCACGTAAAACAGATTGTTCATAAAGGCCTGACGAATTTCCTCGACCTCGAATCCGGTGCGGATATTCATGCTGTTACCCCTGTATCTGCTTCTTTATCAATATAGACGTCAACACCCGTCTGTCCATGTATGCGTGCAACCGGCAGGTCATCGCCACGCTTCCAGCGCTGCACAGCAGCATGCTTGCCTGCCCCGCTGACCATCACCAGCACCTCGGCCGCAGCATTCAGCGCTGCCATCCCTAGGCTGACCCGGTCCGGTGGTGGCTTTGGTGCGTCATGTACCGCGTGCACCAGTTCATCGGCAGCATGCCGCTGCCCGGGAAACAGGCTGGCAGTATGGCCGTCCTCGCCCATGCCGAGCAGCACCATGTCAAAGGGACGTGCCTGTTCAATCACCGGCACGTACGCCTGTGCCGCGGCCTCGGCACCGGTCTCGGCAGGGATAACATGTATATTTTCCGCCGGCAATGCAACTCGCTGTAACCACCGCTCGCTCGCCATGACACTGTTGCGTTCCGCATGTCCTGTTGGCAGGCAGCGCTCGTCACCGAAAAAGATCTGCCAGCAGGACCAGTCGGTGGTGGCCTCGGCCAGCCGCCTGTAAACCGCCTCCGGGGTAGTGCCACCGGCCAGTACAATACGAAACACGCCATGTCCATTGATGGCATTGCCGGCACTCCCGAGAATACGTTCGCTCACAGCTGTCACCAGTGCGCGCTGGTCAGGCAGAACGTGCCAGCGAGTCTCGTCATTACCCGACAGCGACTTGTCGCATCTCTGTGGCAGGTCTCTCAGGTATGCCATACGCGGCCGTCACGCGCCAGCAACTGTTCGCCTGCCGCTGGCCCCCAGGTCCCTGCCGTGTAGTTGGGAAAATCATGTACCGGTAATGCCGACCATACCTCCAGCACCGGATCGACCAGTTCCCAGCTGGCCTCGATGTTGTCAGCCCGCTTGAACAACGTGGCATCACCGGTCATACAGTCGTGCAGCAGGGTCTCGTAACCGGTCGCGGGCGCATGATCAAAGTGGTCCTCGTAGCGGAAGTCCATCTGCACAGTACCAAGGTTTAAGGCATGCCCCGGTATCTTGGCATTGAAATTCATGCCGATCCCTTCATTCGGTTGCAGTCGCAGCACCAGCGTATTGGGCGGGACATTCTCGCGCTTTAGCAACGAGTCCCTGAACATGATGTTTGGTGCGTGCTTGTACTGAATAACGACCTCGGTGTAGCGGCCAGGCAGGCACTTGCCGGTACGCAGGTAGAAGGGCACACCGGCCCAGCGCCAGGTGTCGATCATGAGTTTCAGGGCCGCATAGGTCTCCGTTTTCGACCCGGATGCAACTTCAGGCTCCTCGCGATACCCGGGAACAGGCGTGCCATCCGCCAGTGTGCCGGGGCCGTACTGGCCGCGCACCGTCGAAGTCAGCACCTCGTCATGGCTGAATGGCTGAATGGCGCGCAGTACCTTGGTCTGTTCATCACGGATGGCATCGGCACTGAAAGAATTGGACGGTTCCATAGCGACAATCGACAATACCGCAAGCAGGTGATTTGGGATCATGTCGCGCAGCGCACCGGACTGGTCGTAGTAACCGCCGCGCCCCCCCACGCCGATGGACTCCGACACCGTTATTTGTACGTGGTCAATGTACTGGCGATTCCAGATTGGCTCGATGGTGCTGTTGGCAAAGCGAAATGCCAGGATGTTCTGCACCGTCTCCTTACCGAGATAATGGTCGATGCGATAAATCTGGTGCTCATCCATTACCTCGTGCAATTGCCGGTTCATGTCGCATGCCGACTGCAGGTCGTTGCCAAAGGGCTTCTCGATAATCACCCGCCGCCAGTTTCCGCCAGCCTCGTCAAGCAGGCCGACATGGCCCAGACCGGCCGTGATACCGGCAAAGAAACGCGGTAGCGTGGCAAGATAAAACAGGAAATTCGGGACTAGCCCGCCAGTACTGGTCAGTTCGGCCAGCCGCCCGGCCAGCCGCTGGTACATATCCGGGTCGGTAACATCCACCGTCATGTGGTACACAGATTGCAAAGTGCGCTGCCAGGTCGCAGCATCCGGCTCATCGCCGAGAAATTCGCGGCAGTCACCGTCCAGCCGTTCCCGGAAGGCCTCGTCATCCAGCTCCTGGCGATCCAGGCCAAGCACCGCGAACTGTTCGGGCAACAACCGGTCACGGCACAGGGAATAAATCGCCGGGATCAGCATGCGCCGGGTCAGGTCCCCGCTGGCACCGAATATCACCATGATATGAGGTGGTGCCATTTCGACCGGTGATGTTTGCGATTCAGTAGCTGCCATATCAGGTACAGTCTCCTCGTTCAGTTGCATTCTTCAAGCAAACGATATTATTTCGTTCCCGCTAAATGTGCATCGCGACAATATAGCATCAACGCATCAGGTTGGTGCAGTCGTTAACCTTGCTGCCTGTCATTTTCTAGCAGCTACGTATGACAAGTGATCCATTCAGGGAATGGGACTATATCAAATCAATGTGATAATTTTATGCCCATTTCATGCTGGATATTTTATATATCAATTGTTTATGAGTTTACGGAGCCAGTCGTTTTAAGAATATCCATTCGGATGATTAACTGCAGTCACGTTACAGCTTTTCTGGCCGCTTTTTTGGTCGCCAGGACTCCGGGGTGAAGAGACCCGTCAGTTCGGGTCATTCCAGGAGCTTGTGTGGCATTATGAATGATGTGGCTGACCAGACCTGGTAACGATTGGCACGGCGCCCGAGAACCCGCCCCGCGCGACCATCATAATATTCCGTCCACAAATTGTCTGGCAGACGCTTCACGACCATATCCATGGCTTGCTGCGCTATGTCCAGCCGACCCATGCGTGCGGCTGCAGCAATACCTTCCGGACCACAGGCAGCCATGGTAGTCGATGATCGAGTCATGCAATACCTTGTGGTACGCAGCCCCCAGTGCAGCTTCAATCATTGGCGGACAGTGCCCCGAATACAGCCGGCCCATAGAGTGCTGTTCTGTCATTCAGGATCACCCGCACCGGCATTGACTCCAGCAGATATTGCATCCGACCCTTGGATCTGAAGCCCTGCATGAACAACTCTCCCTGCAGCTTCGCAATAATCTTTGGAGCTATCCCTCCGCCCAGATAAACACCTCCGGTCGCCATCATCTTGAGCGCCAGATTGCCTGCCTCGACACCATAGAAATGCACAAACAGATCAAGCGACTCAACACAGATCTCATCCCGTTCCAGCAGTGCCGCCTGTGATATCACAGCAGCAGGATCTCCCGTACGCATGGATTCGGCAAGCCAGCCGGGTGCCTCACTGTTACGATACATCCGCAAAAATGTGTGTATGTTCACGAGACCCGGCCCCGATAGCACACGCTCCCAGCTTACATGCGCAAACTGCCTGAGTAGAAAGCAAAGTAATTCGAACTCCAGCTCATTGGCAGGGCTGAAATCCGTGTGCCCGCCTTCCGTACCAAAAGGTCGCTGGCGCCGGCCATCCCGGCACATGCCTGCCTCTCCCAGGCCAGTGCCCGCCGCAATAACCGCCGCATTCCCTGCCGGATCCTGATCTCCATTCTGCAGCACACAAAAGTCATCGGCGGCCAGCGTCTGAATACCCCAGGCGTTGGCCTCGAGGTCGTTCAACAGTGACACCCGCATGATTTCCAGTTCATCAGCGAGATCGCTGGCAACCAGTCGCCAGGGCAGATTGGTGGTCGTGGCCACCCCGTTTCTGACCGGTCCCGCCACACCAAAACAGGCGGTGTCACAGCCACACCGATGACTGGCCATGAACAGCTGGACGATCTCGGCGAACGCCGGGTAGTCGCGACTGGGATAGACCTCCTCCGCAACCGTCTGAAACGTAGTGCCCGTGACATCATCAACAACATCAAAGACTGCGAGCCGGGTCTTGGTACCGCCAATATCACCTGCGAGAACGCGTATTTTCTGGTTCATTATGCCCAATTACCTGCTGCCAGCCCCGTCCTTTGATTCCTTGTTGGTCTCTCTAACAAGCGCCCTTACTTATTCTCACGATATTTAAGCTGTAATTCTTGCAAAAAGTTTCTTACTATTTGATCTTTACATTCACGATAGTGTTTATGATCATTTTTTCCTAAATAATGCACTAAACTCGTAATGACTTATACGAAACCCCGCCAATTCCAAAATACCTGAAACTTCTTCAGCTGTTAAATTGAGTGCAATTTTTTATTTTCTGAGAATAATATTGTTTGATAAGTTTTTTCCGTGGATGCTTGGCCTCCCTCTTTTTTCCCACGTTTATAGTCAATCAGGCCATTCAAAAATATGGCCAATTGCCTATCAGTGAAATTCCTAATGGCTGGGTCTTCTACCTTGTTTTAACCCGACACCAATCTCTCCTCGAGTTACTTTTAAATCAGCTAAGGCAAATGATTCTGATCACTTCAGCATTTTCAAAGTCAAAGGTATGGAGAATACGCCATAAAATATCATTGTTAGTCATTTAAATGCTCTTTTCGCTCAGCAATGCATTCATCCTCACCCATTTTAAATTCTCTACAAATAGATGGGCGATTATCGTAAATTGTACACATCAATGTTTCGCGATCGAGAGCAGCACACCAACCATCGTCCAATCGTGCCATTACTTTGCCACCCCATGGATCTGTATCAATATAACATTCCGGAACACCGGTATCGGAAATCAGCATTACTTCCAAACGGCAACAACAGGCTTGGCAATTTGCACATGTTATCTTGGATGCGGCCAGGGTTGTCATTTCAATTGGCATGAATTAGTGATGAAGCACAATGCGATAATGCGCCAGGCCGCTCCTTAATCTTGTGATAGCCTCATTTATATCATCAAAACTGTATTTCTCGATGACTGGCTTGATATTGTGGAGACGGGTAAATTCAAGCATCTTGGCTATAATTGCAGGGCTGCCAACCGGAGAACCAGATACCGAACGTTGACCCATGATGAGTGAAAACGCATTGATATCGAGTGGATCTAAAGTCGCACCGACAAAGTGTAACCGGCCGCGGGGATTCAGTGTACCAAGGTAGAGATTCCAGTCCAGCTTAACGTTAACCGTGGCAATAACCAGGTCAAAGCGACTTGCTGCTGCCTCGATTTCAGTCTGATCGCGGGAGTTTACTGTATCATGAGCACCCAGGCTCAGAGCTTCTTTCTTCTTTTCTTCGCTGGAGGTGAATGCCGTCACTTCGCAGCCCCATGCATTAAGAAACTGCAGCGCCAGGTGTCCGAGACCCCCGATACCAATTACTGCCACTTTGTCGGTGGGTTTTATATCGAACTGGACCAGCGGATTAAAAACAGTAATCCCGGCACAAAACAGCGGGCCTGCAGATTCCAGGTCAACACCGTCCGGAACAGGAACCACACTGTTAGCGTCCGCGCGCACCTTGTCAGCAAAGCCGCCATGATGACCGATGATGGTTGGCTGCGCGGTGGCGCACAGGTTATGGTCGCCGCTGTGACAAAACGCGCATTCATTGCAGTAGCCAGCATGCCAGCCTAGCCCCACTATCTGACTGACTGTCAAATGTTTAACGTGGTCACCGACTTTGGCAATCTTTCCTACCACTTCGTGCCCAGGTACGACGGGATACCGGGTCAAACCCCATTCATTGTCGATAACACTCAGATCACTATGGCAAATACCAGAGTAGCGAACATCAATTTCAACCTCATGGGATTTTAACTCACCAGGATCATACTCGAAGGGTTTAAGTTCTCCCCTGGATTCAAAGGCTGCAAAGGCTTTTATCATGATTATTTTCCTTTTAGTAGAGATTGATATTCGAAAAACACGCCTGTGTTGTGGTTATTGGCGATATCACATAACGTCTGAATTGTACGGCATGCGTCAGCGCCTCCGGCCCCGAAGTGGTGTACTCGAATATCTTGTCAGGCGATATGAATTGCAAATCTATTGTCATAATTTTGTTTCATTAACAACTTCACCATATCCTGTATTTCCGATTCTTCTATCATTGATGTATCTAATTGGTATTCCCTGAATAATGATACTATCTCAATATCATCAGCTCTTATCTTTATGCTGACTAGCACATTGAGATATTCTTGCTCATATTCGTCTCCTTCCAGCGATACCTTTACACCACGTTCTTCTTCATCCATAAGTTCTTCATAGAAGACCGTTCTGTGCAGAAGAAGGCTTTTTACCCCCATTTCCGGATCATCTATCGCAAACGACACAATGATATCTTTGTCATCTTCCTCAAGACTGACGAATTGGACTTTATGCTTCATTTCTCGTTTACGTTTTCGCCTAACGCCTGCGTTGCAGGGGACAGCCAGACCTTATAGCGAACTGCTTGTCCCCTGCAACACTTTGATATGCGATTGACTACCTTGCTCTGGCAAAGTGAAGCTTCGGGGCATAGAGCACACATAGCCTGGTCGCAGATACATTATCATTTCAAGAACAGGGTGCTTCCAGCTGTGACCTGGCTGCGCACAAAAGCACCTCCGAGTAAAGCCTGTGAAACCTGAGCAGGACTCGAAAACCTAACCCAAGTGTAACCCTGCCCGTCCTGGATTTCTCCACCGGAACAACTGCTGATCCAAAATATAAACGTGTGCGCGTACCACTAGCGCTTGCTATAGGAACGACCATTAGCCAGGATCTGGTGCGGCGGCGAAAGTCAGACATTAACAACTGATTTTCAGTTCGTGCCTCCACGTGCCAAGCAGCAAAGGCGTCAATAGACCCTGCTGCCAATTGTTTTGCTTGAGCATCCGTAGAAGGTCTCGATACAGCCATTTTAAGGATAAACCGTTCCAGTTTGAACACGCGGGTTGTGTAAAATGCCACCACATACTGTGTGAGAGACACCGACCCGCAGATGTCTGTCATGTAGCAATCAGTGTAGATTCCATCCCTAAGATAGTTATTTAACAGTGCACCGTCAGGAATTGAGCACGACTCAACCGAAAACATGATTCAGGTTCCGTTCTGCTAAGAGTGACTCCAGTTCGCGTTGAGATTCGCACCTAACACGG
>JASJGW010000306.1:0-3826 GCA_033791305.1 Gammaproteobacteria bacterium
CAATACTACAAGCTGGTGGCACGCTCCGGTGGCAAGACCAATTCTTCGCTGGCCGTAATTGCCTCGGATATCTATCTCGATATGCAGGAGACCTCCAGTCTGATTGCACGTACCCGGGAAGAGATCAGTCGCGCAACCCTGATGGAACAGCTAAATCAGTCATTCGGAACCATTACCCCGGACATGCAGGAGGTGGTCGCCGGCGTCAAGGCCATCCTGTTCGGTGAGGAACTGGACGTCATTCCGATGGCCGTACAGCCCGTCGGACCGGCCGACAACAGTTTTGAAAGTGCCTTGCAAATGTGACAGTAACTGAACTGGAGAATCGTTATGAAACCCTCAATCAAAAACAAACTAACCGCACTCGTCACTGTAGCGGCCATCACCACCTCACTGGCGGCCTGCAGCAGTAATCCTGCCCGGACGACTGCCTGCAGTTTGCCGGAGGGGCCGAACCTGGAACAGGCCATCAGCGCTGCCCGCTTCGACCTGGAAACCGGCTGCGAACACCAATTCGATGGCTATTTTCAGCGCCTGCTCGCGATCGCGGAAGGTGATCCGAAAAAGGAGAATAAGGCCAGCTTCAGCGACTTCCTGTTGTGGGCAAATGAGGCCGGCCTGTTGAGCAAGCGCCAGGCGCGGGAAACCTATAACCGCTATTTTGGTATCAAGTACGTATCACTGATCAGCGATTACAGTGTCTGTGCACAAACCTGTCCGCAGCAGTCTGATGTCATGCGTGACATGAACCGGGAACTGGCTGATAAGGAACAGGGCCTGCTCAAGATCAGTGCCGACCGGCTCAACTACACCCGCGCCAGTAACCTGTATCAGGAGGCCGAACTGGTACTGGAGGCTACCTGCGAGGCCTGTGGACCGATTGAGTAAGCGGCAATGATGCAGCTGAAGGATCGCGGTTTTTTCAACGGCCTGTTGCTGGGCATGACGCTCAGTTTCATCGCGGGCCTGCTGATGGTGTACCTGTTGACAGTACTCGAGATCATTTCAGTAGCTGTGCTCGAAGTACCCCGGGTGCAAATGGTGTTCGAGTGGAGCCGGCGCAACCTGGGGTTATCGATACTGCCGTTCGGGATCACCCTTGGTCTGTACATCCATAGCATGCGGGCGTTGCGACAGCGGCTCAACGATAGCCGGCCACTGGATGAGATCAGCCAGCTCGAGCATCTGAACGATGTGTGGACCAGTCTGTTCTTTGGTATCGGCGTGATCTGGACCGCGATCGGCATGCGCAGCGCCCTGTTGTATGCCCTCGGTGATCCGGGGGTGGCTGCACAAGCCGGTGCCTATGCTGTGCTGCAGCGCCTGGTGGACGGCGGCATCCTGACCGCGTTGACGACCACCATCGTTGGTGGCGTGGGCGGCTATGTGATGCGGGTGATCAAGAGTTCACTACTGGGTACCCGGCTGAGTCGCTATTACGAGGCCCAGGAACAACACCACGCCAGCCGGGTTGAAGCGTTGCTCAGCGATATACGCGAGGCTATCAACGGTGCAAGCGCACGCGGTAGCGCTGCCCTGATACTACAGGAAGAACATTGATGCGGCGGCGCCGACATGCAAGGTTCCCCCCTGCATCCGGTGCCGCGGGGGGTGATACCGATACCCTGCAAACGGATGTCATGCGCTTCATGTCAATCATCGGCCTGTGTCTGATGGCCGTGTTTGCGCTGGTGCAGGGTATTCCGGTTCAGGAGCAGGGCAAGCCCGCCCAGCCCGCACCGTCTTCGCAGGCAGCAAGGATACGGCAGGACATCAAGGCGCAGCAGCAACAACTGCAGGAACTGCAGGCCGAATTAGATGTGCTGAAAGCAGAACGGGACCGGACGCAGCAGGTACTGACTGTTGCGCAACAACATCTTGAAAAGGTAGCCGGACAAACGCAACAGGCATACGACGTGCGTGACCGCCTGGAGGTACAACTGGGAAACCTGGATCGGCAGCTGGAGCAGGGACGCAAGGAACTGACGGAGATTGAGCAGGCCGCCATGCAGAAAGAACGAAATCTGGCCGAACTTGGCGGGCGGCTGTCGAGTACACAGGTGCAGCTGGATCACAGCCGTAAGGCAATCGAGGCACTCAAGCACCGCTCGCGGCAGCAAGCAGCCAGACCCGTAATCGAGAAACCATCACCACCAGCGCCCGCAGAAAAACCGGTACCCGCCAGGCAGGGTTTTACCGTGCGCTTTGCCTCTGACTCCGCACTTGATCGGCTGGTCACGGCGGGCCGCGTCACCCTGTATGGCATGGCCGATCAACAGGCCTGGCGGCTGTCGATGGGTGCTGGCAGACCGGCTGTTTCCCAGGCATCTTTCCCGGAATGGTTTCACGAGATGTCCGCGACAACCGTCCCGACACACTATCTTCATAGCCTGGAAACAGCAACAGACGGCCCCGGGCAGTCAACCGTTGTCTGGGGAGTGCAATTGCCTGCGGCTACCAAAGCGACCATCGTCTCGCTCACCCGGGAACAGCAGGGCGGTACATTGGTGATCCGGGGTGACGGACGGGTGACACTGGAGGAATGATACTGTGATAGCCGGATACCACACCCTGTTTGCGTTACTGGTTATGTTGCTGGCAGCCGGCTGCAGCCAGAATCCATTGCGTTTCGAACACAATACCGAGTCGTCGTTGCAAGACTGGATGGACCTCGAACTTGCCCCTTATGTATCGCAGCAACTCGGCCAGCACCCGCGCTTCAAGGGCGAACCGGTAATTATCGTGCGGCTTGATGGCGACGACATACAACCGGATATCGACGGTCTGACACGCAGTATTCGTGACCAGCTCATGGACAGCCTGCTGAAAACGCCCGGCGTACACGTGCCCTGGCAACCACAACAACAGCAAGCGCAGCATCACCGCCGGCTGGACCAGTTGCAGTGCGGCAGAAGTCGTGATGCCAGTTATTTTATTGGCATCGAGATTGCGCGCACGGCAACGGCGCAGTTTCGCGTGTCGGTGCGTGCCCTGGACATGCGCGCAGGTGAATGGGTCAGCGGGTTCAGCCATCACTGGTCGGGGAGTTTGACCGGAAACGAGTTACGCGCCCTGCAAGAGCGGCGTACCGATGAGTCGCTGCGGGGTCTCAGGGTGCTACCCTTTAGTGCCTGGCAGCCGGACCTGGCAGCCACCTACCTGGCCAACAACCTGAGTTGCCTGTTGCGTCAACAGGATGTGGACGACCTGAAAATCAAGGTAGACAAGCTTGCCTCTGACCAGCCGCAGCTGCGTACCCTGTTGCAACTGATTGGCAATAACCTGTCACGTTTTCGGGAGGTGCAGGTAACCGATGCCGGCCGGCAAGCAAACTTCGTGCTGCGTGGCGAGACCCACATGGTTCATCCGGGACTTTACCAGGTCTGGGTCATACTGCATCCCAGGGGCTCCGGTGACCACCTTGCCGGTATGGACACGGCGACCTACGTCCGTATCCCGCCAGCTGGTAGCCATCCCGGGAAGCGCAGCGTGGCACAGGATAGCAACGGGAGTAAACCGGGCATTGCCCGGATGGAACTGGTGCGGCATACCAACAACAATGTCTATCATGACAGTTGCAGCAACGGGCAGCACGGTTGCCCGGTACTGGAAGTGGATGTCGAGCAGGCCGACCAGGTGTTTGTGATTGCACACGGTACCAAAGACGGCATCAGTCAACTGGCCGCAGCCTGTGATACAACTACCGCTGCGCAGGCACATCCGGGACGGTATGCCTACCGGTTTCCCGAGGCGCGTTTCACAGCGTCCGACTGGCCTACGGTCTATGCCATTGCTGTCAGTGGCGTCGAACCAGAACGCCAGTTCC
>JASJGW010000307.1:0-5316 GCA_033791305.1 Gammaproteobacteria bacterium
CAGCCCCGGCCACGCCCCCAGCCCCCGCCTCCACCCCCACTGGGAGCACCACCACCAGCAGCCCCGGCCTTGTTTGCATCCGGATCCATCTGCAAGTTGCGGGTGTGGTCGTATTGAAATGTTCCGAAACCGACGACCTTGCTGTTTTTTTTATCCAGCACCTCGACTGTCCAGAAACCGGTCCAGTTGGGTTCAATTTTGTTACTCGACCAGGTTGAAAAAGGGTCATCTGTGACAGAAATGTCTGCATTGGAAATGACGTGGCCAGCATATTTCCATCGGTGCGTGACAGTCTGTCCCCTGAGTCCTTCCAGTACCGTGTAAAAATAAATCGTATCGACGGTGTTCTCAAATGCCCTCAGATCGTCCGCAGGTTTGCCATCGACGATAGCCGTGGTGAAGGTCTTTGTGGTAACACTTCCGGAAGCCGGTTGATTCTCCTCGACGTACTCTTCTACGGCTTCTGTACGGACGGCCTCTACCGCACCTGTGCCTGTAGCCAGCAGTGATGAAATGATACCTGTCATACACAGCACAATTATTCTTTGATACATAATGAATTTATCCCCTGTTTTATCCCAATATACAGGCAGGCAGCCGTTGGTTTCAACAGCGCCTCTGTCTGTTAGAGCTCCAGAGCTTCCAGCCTGCAGCCACTGGACGTACATTCAAGCAGGCTGCCCTGCTCATACCAGTCACCCAGCACGATCCGCTGCGCGGGTTGTCCTGAAATAACCAGGTCGTGAATCGCCGGACGGTGGGTGTGCCCATGGATCAAGCGTTGTACGTGGTGCGCGGTCATGGTCCTGGCGATGGCGTCGCTGTTTACATCCATGATTGATTCGGGTTTGCCGCCTGTCTGCTCCCGGCTCCTGTCGCGCATTTCCTTTGCTATCAGCTGGCGCTCTTCCAGTGACTTGGACAAGAGTTCGCGTTGCCATTGCTTGTCGCGAACCATTGCCCGGAAAGCCATGTATTCCTTGTCATCAGTACACAACAGGTCTCCATGCATCAATAGCGTAGGGGTTCCGTACATATCAACTAGGGCAGGGTCGTCAAGCAAGGTACAGCTGCTTGCGGCCGCAAACTGAGCGCCCAGCAGAAAGTCCCGGTTGCCATGCATGATAAACACGGGGGTACCCGATGTGGCGCATTGCTTCAGGCCCTCGCAAACGACCTGGTTCAGCGGGCTGGTATCGTCATCGCCTACCCATGCCTCAAACAGGTCGCCAAGGATATAAAGGGCATCCGAGGACCGTGCACGTGTTTCCAGCAGCTCCAGAAAGAGCGCCGTAACAGCCGGGCGCTCGGGATCCAGATGCAAATCTGAAATAAACAGGGTGCCCGGCATGGGTTTATTAACCGCGACCTGTTATTCCTGGACGGTGACCTTTTCGATAATGACATCGGTGACAGGGACATTCTCATGGCCACCTTTGTTGGCGGTTGCAACGTTCTCGATTGTCTCAACAACATCCATACCGTCGGTAACCTTGCCAAATACCGCGTATCCCCAGCCTTGGGGTGTCGGCGAAGTGTGATTGAGGAAGCCGTTGTCCTTCACATTAATAAAGAATTGTGATGTTGCAGAATCCGGAATGTTGGTACGTGCCATAGCAACTGTACCCTTGTCATTCTTCAGTCCGTTATCTGCTTCGTTCTTGATTGGCTGGTTTGTGGATTTCTGCTGCATATCCGGAGTAAAGCCACCACCCTGGATCATGAAGCCGGGGATGACACGGTGGAATACGGTACCGTCATAGTGTCCGGCCCTGGCGTAAGCAACGAAATTTTCAACAGATTCCGGTGCCTTTTTTGTGTCGAGTTCAAGGGTAATAACCCCTTTGCTGGTTTCCATGGTGACTATAACCATGTCTGCTCCTTTTTTGTTTGCTTGATCATCTTGGGTGAAGCCGGTTGCAGGTGCAAGGCTGACGGTAATGGCCATAACAAGGCCGGTGAACAGTTTCATGTGATACTCCCGGTGTCTTATCAAGCTGCCAATGATATAAGCTCTGGTGTTGTTTACAAGCCCCTGAACAGTCGGCGACTATTATATAGTCGGAATATCTTTCAGTTACCTTGATTAGGCACTATCATTTGCGGCTTGTTTTATTGCAGGACTAGTCTCACCGGATGTTAAAAATCTATAATACCCTGACCAACCAGAAGGATACCTTTGTTCCCATAGAGGAAGGCAAGGTACGAATGTATGTCTGTGGGATGACCGTATACGACTACTGTCATCTTGGGCATGCACGGGTCATGGTTGTTTTTGATGTGGTGGTTCGCTATTTGCGTGCGCTTGGGTATGAAGTGACCTATGTACGTAATATCACCGATGTGGATGACAAGATAATCCAGCGCGCTAACGAAAATGGCGAGGATATTAATGTACTGACCACACGCTTCATCGATATTATGAATGAAGATGCTGCGGAGCTTGGCGTTTTACCGCCTGATATGGAGCCCCGGGCCACTTCATCCATGGATGAAATAATCAGTATGATCGATGCCCTGATAGGCAATGGCTACGCTTACCAGGGCAGCAATGGTGATGTTTATTACGATGTCAGCCGTTTTGGGCGATACGGTGCACTTTCGGGGAAACAGCTCGAGGATTTACAGGCCGGTGCGCGTATTGCTGTGGACGAGTCCAAGGATGATCCACTGGATTTTGTGCTCTGGAAGACAGTAAAACCGGATGAACCGAGCTGGCCATCTCCCTGGGGCAATGGCCGTCCCGGCTGGCACATTGAATGCTCGGCAATGTCGACGCAATGCCTGGGTGCACATTTCGATATTCATGGCGGCGGCATGGATCTCAAGTTTCCTCACCATGAGAATGAAATAGCCCAGGCCGAGGCTGCAACCGGCGAACCATTTGTGAATTACTGGATGCACAATGGTTTTGTCAGGGTCGATGAAGAGAAAATGTCGAAGTCGCTGGGTAATTTCTTTACGGTACGGGAAATACTGAAGAATTACCGGGCAGAAGAAATCAGGTACTTTATTCTTGCCAGTCACTATCGCAGCCCCCTGAACTATTCACAGGAAAATCTGGCGAACGGCAAGTCCGCACTGACGCGACTCTATACAAGCTTGCGTGGTATCACACCTGCAGGCAACGACGATGCGTTATGTAATGAATATAGCGCTGCTTTTCACAAGGCGATGGATGATGATTTCAATTCACCGGAAGCCATAGCCGTGTTATTTGAAATCACCAGGGAAATAAACAAGAACAGGGACACGCATCCGGACAAGGCAAATGTCCTTGCCGGTTGCCTACACCGCCTGGGTGCAATCCTGGGACTGTTACAGGCAGACCCTGAAGCATATTTGCGAGCATCGGTTGCTGCAGGTGACGGTATGGCAGGCGGCATGTCAGCGGAGGAGGTTGAGGATCTGATCGCCCGCCGGATCAGCGCACGCACGGCAAAAGACTGGGCAGCAGCAGACAGGATAAGGGATGAACTCGACGCGGCCGGGATTATTCTCGAAGACGGTTCTGCCGGTACGAGCTGGCGTCGTAACTAGCTGTCAGTCATGCAGTTCTTCAGCTGCGAACAAGGTATTTTCCAGCAAGGTCGCGACAGTCATTGGACCGACGCCACCGGGTACCGGCGTGATCCAGGCGGCACGTTCACGGGCACTATCAAACTCGATGTCACCGATCAGGCTGCCGTCTTCATGGCGGTTGATGCCAACATCGATAACGGTTGCTCCGGGCCTGACCCAGGTACCTGATACCACCTCCGGCTTGCCAACAGCAACGACAAGTATATCTGCCTGCGCAACATGTTCATCAAGGTTTCTGGTGAATCGATGGCAGGTTGTCACCGTGCAGCCGGCGAGCAGCAACTCCAGTCCCATGGGGCGGCCGACGATATTGGAAGCCCCCACAATCACTGCCTGGCGTCCGTAAAAGGTCTCTTCAGTATGCTCGAGAAGCGTGATAATACCTCGTGGTGTGCAGGATCGCAGTGAAGGGCGCCGCAGTGCAAGACGACCAATGTTATAGGGGTGAAAACCGTCTACATCCTTGTCTGGCCTGATTTGCTCGGTAACCTTGTCGGCATCAATATGTGACGGCAGCGGAAACTGGACCAGTATCCCGTCAATACTGGCATCGTTATTCAGCTCGTCAATCAAGGCGAGTAAATCTTCTTCCGGGGTATCATCAGGCAGGTGATGAGAGTGGGAAAGCACACCGGATTCGTCGCAAGCCGTGCACTTGTTGCGGACGTAAATTTCCGAGGCATGATTTTGACCTACGAGCACAACTGCCAGCCCCGGGATGCGCAGTCCGTTTTGCCTGCGGGTATCAACTTTTTTCTTTATTTTGTGCCGAACCTCGGCAGCAATGGCCTTGCCGTCAATCAGTTTTGCGGTCATCAGGGCGTGGTCTACCGGTGGATGCGAGAAAATGGATTCTCGCATGCGGCTTGCGTGTGGCACAACCGTGTGTACCGGGACATAAAGCCAGGTGGCCGATTATAAAAAAGTACTGCAGACGTGGCGATATGGCGGTTTCCTGAAGAATGGCAGGCTGATTGTCCAGAACATGGGGCAAGTTAATTGACCCCTTCAGGGGTAGCACGTATTATCGCAGGGCTTCACAGGCCGGGAGGTTTTCCGCCCTGAAAGACACAGTGAAATCGGGGTATAGCGCAGCCTGGTAGCGCGCCTGCTTTGGGAGCAGGATGTCGGGAGTTCGAATCTCTCTACCCCGACCAAATAAAGACGCGGCACGGGACTTATTCATGCAGAATCGGCGCCCGTAGCTCAACAGGATAGAGCACCGGCCTTCTAAGCCGACGGTTACAGGTTCGATTCCTGTCGGGCGCGCCAATTAACATAACAGGAAGGCTGCGGTTTTTTTACAGTTTTATGGTGGGTGTAGCTCAGTTGGTAGAGCCCTGGATTGTGATTCCAGTCGTCGTGGGTTCGAGTCCCATCATCCACCCCATTTTTAAATGCTCACGTGGTTTCTGGCGCTCGCCGGCCGCTTGAACCACGTCAGCCACTATGATCCAATACCGCCTCTTCGGGCCGTTAGCTCAGTTGGTAGAGCAGGTGACTCTTAATCACTTGGTCGTAGGTTCGAATCCTACACGGCCCACCAGATATGCCCGCGCATAATGCGGGCTTTTTTTTACTGTTTTTCCCTTAAATCAACAGGTTTGGGGTGCGCAACAGGCGCTTTAATCGTTATAATTTGAGGTTGTCGGCCAATGGGCTGAATTGAGGCAGGCGTCATAAAGCGAAAGTGGCGGAATTGGTAGACGCGCTGGCTTTAGGTGCCAGTGGGGT
>JASJGW010000308.1:0-4818 GCA_033791305.1 Gammaproteobacteria bacterium
CTGAAACGCCTGTGCCGGGAACAGGACTATCTGATCGAGGCCAATGACATGGCTGCGGTACAATCACTTGCCGGCAACAAACCCTTTGTCACTGGCCCCTCAGTCAATATCTATAATGCCCGCACCCTGTCCATACTGGCCGGACTCGGCCTGCAGCGCTGGGTGCTGCCGGTGGAACTCTCGCGTGACACACTGGCGGATATGCAGGCGCAGCGCCCGGCAGGCGTGGCAACCGAGGTGTTTGTATTTGGACGTCTGCCACTGGCCTGGTCGGCACGCTGTTTTACGGCACGCGCCCATAACCTGCCCAAGGATGATTGCCAGTTCCGCTGTCTGGATTATCCCGACGGAATGCTGCTTTCCACACGTGATGATGAATCCTTCCTGGTGTTGAACGGCATCCAGACACAATCGGCCCGCACCCTGAACTTGATCAATGAACTGGATGACCTCAGGCAACTGGAAGTGGATGTATTGCGCATCAGCCCACAGTCATCACACACGGACACTATCATTCGTCTCTTTCATGACTGCCTGCAAGGTACTTGCACCACGGATGAAGCAGAAACAGAACTGGCCGGACTCATGCCGGTCGGCCCGTGTAATGGTTACTGGTACAGTGATGCTGGCATGGATTTCCGGCAACAGGCAGTACTGTAATGGCAAGCACCATGCAATTTCACAGTCTGCGTGATTTTCTCAGGATTCTGGAGGCGCACGGTAAGCTAAAGCGTATCCACCAGGAAATTGATCCGCGGCTGGAGATGACCGAAATCTGTTACCGCACGCTGAAAGCGGGTGGCCCGGCCTTGTTGTTCAACAACCCGAAAGGGGCCTCCATCCCGGTGCTGGGCAATCTGTTTGGCACCACAGAGCGTGTCGCCATGGCTATGGGGACGGACTCAGTGGATGCACTGCGTGAAGTCGGTCGGGTGCTGGCATTTCTCAAGGCGCCCGAGTTGCCCAGTGGTTTGGGGGACATGCTGGAGAAGTTGCCAGCCTTCAAAAAACTTCGGGACGTCAATCCACGCGAGGTACGGCGGGCACCCTGCCGGGAAAACATCATCGAAGCACCTGATGTGGACCTGTCAACGCTGCCCATACAAACATGCTGGCCCAGCGATGCCGGTCGGTTGATCACCTGGGGAATGGTCATTACCAGGGGGCCACGCAAGCAGCGGCAAAACCTCGGCATCGACCGGCAACAGGTGATCGATCGCAACAAGGTGATCATGCGCTGGCTACCGCATCGCGGTGGCGCCATCGATTTTCACGAATGGCAGACCTTGCATCCCGGCGAACGCTTTCCGGTGGCCGTAGCGCTGGGCGCTGACCCCGCCACGACGCTGGCGGCCGTCACCCCTATTCCGGACACCCTGTCGGAATACCAGTTCGCCGGCCTGCTGCGTGGCACCAAAACAGAAGTAACGCCAGCCCATGCCGGTGATCTGCAGGTACCGGCAACAGCCGAATTCATCCTCGAGGGATTTATTGAACCCGGCGAGGAAGCCGAAGAAGGTCCGTTTGGCGACCATACCGGGTACTACAACAGCGTGGAAAAATTTCCGGTGTTTACCATCAAGCGCATCACGCACCGCAACAACCCGATTTACCCAAGCACCTACATGGGCCGCGCACCCTTCGATGAACCTTCCGTGATGTCCATGGCGCTCAATGAAGTTTTTATCCCGCTGCTGCAGAAACAGTTCCCGGAGATTGTCGATTTCTATCTGCCGCCGGAGGCATGCTCCTACCGGATCGCCGTAGTCAGTATTAGAAAGGCCTACCCGGGGCATGCCCGGCGCATCATGTTCGGGGTGTGGTCCTACCTCCGCCAATTCGCCTATACCAAGTTTGTCATCGTTACCGATGAGGATATCAACGTGCGTAACTGGAGCGAGGTGATCTGGGCGATCAGCACCCGTATGGACCCCGTGCGTGACAGCGTGCTGGTGGAAAATACGCCCATCGATTATCTCGACTTTGCCAGCCCGACCTCCGGACTGGGTTCAAAAATAGGCTTTGACGCCACCAACAAATGGCCGGCAGAAACCAGTCGGCTATGGGGCCGACCCATCAGCATGTCGGATGAGGTAACGCAGCGGGTTGATGCCATGTGGGATGAACTGGGAATCACTTGAGTCATTGAAATTATGGGCAGGCAAATGATGAAAAACAAACCGGACACCTTCGCACCGTTCGACCTCGACAATGATGCCGCCTACACGACCTGGCGTGAGCAAAAGCTGCTTGGCTACCCGACCAGCATCGAAGCACTGATCGTCGAGATCAATGATCCGCGCCGGTTGACGAACGCGGAATATGAGGCCCTCCATGCATGCTGCCGCAAGACCAACATGGCCATCTATGCCAGCCCAACCGGCAGCGACCCGGACAAGGCGATACCCAGATCACTGGGTAAGCAATTCGGGCTGACCGAACTGGACTACAACATGGGTGCTGACGATGACGGCGTGACGTCCCTGAAGGTCGTGGAGGGTAAATGGCGCAGTGGCTACATCCCCTATACCAACCGCCCCATCCACTGGCATACAGATGGCTATTACAATCTGCCGGAGCGCCAGATACACGGTCTGCTGTTGCACTGCGTTTCGGCAGCAGCAAGTGGCGGCGAAAATGCATTACTGGATCATGAAATCGCCTACATTCACCTGCGCGACAGCAATCCCGCGTACATACTCGCCCTGATGGCCGCAAATGTCATGATCATCCCGCCGAATAACGAAAACGGTGAACAACTGCGTCCGGCGCGCAGTGGCCCGGTATTCTCGGTACTGGAGGATGGCAACCTGCACATGCGCTATACTGCCCGCACCCGCAGTATTGAATGGTCCCCGGACCCGCTCACCCAGGCCGCAATCAAAACCCTGGAGGCCTTTCTGAATTCATCTTCGCCCTATATCTACCGTGCCACGCTGCAGCCTGGCCAAGGACTGATCTGCAATAATGTCCTGCATGACCGTTCCGGGTTTGATGACGATAGTGCACACACACGGCAGCTTTACCGACTGCGGTATTATAATCCTATCAAGTTATAAGGTAGCCCGAATGCAAGAAAGACAGAATCCGGAAAACAGATATGCAGTGTATTAATTGAAGGTACGTTCATAGAGCGGCAGGGCTTTCTGTGCGATGCTGCTTACATGTCTGGGCAGCCAGAGTGAATCCATATCCAGCCCGTCCAGAAAGTTTTTGACTTCCAGCCCCAGTTCCGTGTCGCCCTCCATCTGTAGCCGACGCTGGAAAAACAGGGTATCGGTGTCTTCACACCGCGCAGCAAGTAGCAGGAATGCATGCAAGGTACCGGTGATGGACAGATCCGGTATGTTCTTCGCACGGCTGGCCACCAACCTGCCCTGCTGCAGGGTAATACAGAAGGTCAGCCGCATGTCACGGACATGGATGCGCACTGTTCGACCCAGCAGGTAGTCCATTTCCCTGTCCCGCAAAGCGCTGGCAAAGACCCTGTTAAGAACGGTAACGACTACCGTGCTGTGCACCCTGTCCGGTATAATAGCAAGGGGTAATGACAGCGGGAAGGGAAACAACGGTACTTTATCAGGAGAATCAGTCATGGCTATATTGAACGTGTGATTTTCGAATCGGCCGAGAGCGCTGTACGCAGGGCATTGTCGCCACAACCACGCCTTGTGGCCTTGATCAAGATCAATAACAGTACTATCTGCGGCCTTGGGACAAAGGATTCAGGGAATACATATTTCCACACAACATACTGTAGTTAATGCTAAATTCCAGTTTTCGCCCGCATGCTGATGGCACTGCTAGCTGACAGAGATATATAGAGCTGCGAGATTCTTATTCAGGCAGTCAGACAAAAGACTGGACAGAAGGATATGCTGGATCTGATGGAGGAATACCTGGCATTTAAAACTGGGCACCAAGCTCCGTCAAGGTGGAAGTGTTAAAAACCAGCTTTATCGATAATGAGAATAACCGGCGGAATCAATGCCGCAAAGAATATTAGCGCACCATATATGGAAGCATAGAATGTTTGCATCTTTATAAGCCCCCCAGCTCTAGATACTAGTGTTAGGGGTGTTACGGCCATCTTACCCGATTCTTTAGGTTTAATTTTCAGTCTCACAAATAATTTTTATTGAGCCGGGACTGCCCTTGCAGGGCGCTAACCTGCCTTATTTTATTACGCGGCCCAAGTTACTGTAAATAGTGGAAAATACATCTATCGTCTGAGCATATTCGCTTATAAACTTCTCTACCCCACTGTCGCTTAAACCCTCCTTCATTTTCCTTTCCAAGGATGCGCAAACCATGGCATTAAATTCTTCCATGGTTGTAACTTTCTTACCGCCTGTGGTTACAAACACACCAGAAGAAGCAGAAATAGACAGCATTAGAATAAAAAATATGCCATATACAAATTCCATACACCCCCCCATCAAATCCTTGGTAATGAACAAGTGTCATCAAAATGCCAGCGCGAAGAGAACAAACGCCGACGCAAACAGCGAGACCCGCGATAGTTGGACGGGTGCGGCTGGATGGGTCGTTAACTGATTTTCCTGAGGGGTCGGGAAAAGTGGGCACGCCCCGCATCGGTAGGCTATCCTCAAAACCGATGGTGTCCTGAGCCCACCACGGGTAATACCGCGGTGATGGTTCAAATTATGAATTGCTCGTCAGGAGCATGGTGCCTGTCAGGTCCGCATTGAGCCTGGCCACAACCGGGATCAGATGGAGCATTACTACTTCGATTGCGAGCGATTATCACGAATTCAATCCGCCGCCATACTGCCAGGTATGCTGGCAGAAGGTGCT
>JASJGW010000309.1:0-5738 GCA_033791305.1 Gammaproteobacteria bacterium
GATTATTCCGATGCCTTCTCAGCCTACCTGCCTTGCCGAATAGCACTCGTTGAAGACAAGACAGGGCAGCTCTGGCTGTATACTCTGAACATGGACATGATGATTCATGGCGGCACAGAGTTGCCTGATGAACTCTATGAGGAAGCTATCAAGGTCAAGGAAATTATCCTGGAAATCATGAACCGTGGTGCGGCGGGAGAATTCTGAACGCGATAGCGGGATCGATTTCAATGGCGCGATTCGGTGCCGGTTTGGTTATGCTGGTCCGCCTGTCAAATTGTTTATCATTATGAGGTCAAGTATAAGTGTCTGAATGTCAAGTGAATAGTAGTGGAACAATGCCAGTGACGGGTGATGAGGCCCTGCCACAGAGCATGGCTGCTTGCATGGACAAGTTCGCCAGGACCTTCGAAGCCAGTGCCAGGCGCTGGGAACTTATTATTTACCCCTCCATGCTGGCTTTTATCGTACTGGCGGCCTACGGTTTCTTCCTGATCTATACCTTGACGACTGATGTGGGCCGTCTGGCAAGAAGCATGGAAAAGGTCACGGTAGCGATGACTGACGTGTCCGCCAATATGACTGCCGTCTCCGGGAACGTGGCGCAGATCTCGGGTAACCTGTCGCTTATTGCTTACGATATGGGTGATGGGACCGATTCCATAAGAAATATGCTGGTCAAGATGGATACAATGAACACCAACATAGGCGTGATGACAGTGCCCGTGTATGAAATGCGCAACGACATGGGCCACTTGAGCAAGAATATTTCTGATGTATCCAGCCCCATGAAAATGATCCCCTGGTAAAGAATCGCTAGCACAATGACTAACGCAGGTAAATCCATCAAGCTACGGCTCAAGAATCTTGAGCAGCATCTGAGAAAAGAAAACCCGGTACTGGTGGCCGCCGTACAAAGCTACCGTCATCTTGACCGGGTCGGCTACTCACTCGGACTACTGAACGAAGAACAATCCTTTGCCACGCAAATTTCGTGGTGGCCGATGATCTCGGTACTCGGTACCTTTTCAGCTGGTAAGTCCACCTTTATCAATCATTATCTCGATCAGTCATTACAATCGACCGGCAACCAGGCGGTTGATGACAAGTTCACCGTCGTTTGTTTTGGTGGCGAACACGGTTCACAGGCCTTGCCCGGGACGGCGCTGGATGCGGACCCGCGCTTCCCCTTTTACCACATCAGTAAAGAACTGGAAAAGGTCGCGCAAGGCGAGGGGCGCCGTGTTGATACCTACCTGCAGTTAAAAACATCACCCAGCAAGAAACTGCGTGGCCGGATATTAATTGATTCCCCCGGCTTTGATGCAGATTCACAACGCACTGCAACATTGCGGCTGACTGACCACATCGTTGACCTGTCTGACCTGGTGCTGGTGTTTTTCGATGCACGCCACCCGGAACCAGGTGCAATGCGGGATACCCTGAAGCATCTCGTGGGTGACACTATTCACCGCGCCGATGCCACCAAGTTTGTCTTTATCCTGAATCAGATGGATACCACCGCACGGGAAGACAATCCTGAAGAGGTAGTGGGTGCATGGCAACGCGCACTGGCACAGGAAGGTTTAACTGCCGGCCGTTTTTATTGTATCTATAACCCGGAGGTGGCGGTTGCCATCGAGGACGGGGCACGGCGTCAGCGCTATGAATCCAAGCGGGATAAAGACCTGGAAGAAATCCATCAGCGCATCCAGGGTGTCGGGGTTGAACGTGCATACCGAATTACCGGGACGCTGGAGAAAACAGCCCATGACATCGAGGAAAAGATTGTCCCGCAGATTGAGACATTAAAGTCTCACTGGCGCAAACTGGTTTTCTGGGGAGATGGTTTGCTGGCAGGAGGCTTTCTGCTTGCTGCTGTGCTTGTCACCGGGTGGCTTGGCCTCAGGGATGGGTTTAAATGGCAAATACCCGGGTGGTGGCAAGGCTCAAGCAACAATACCGCCTGGACACTGATCTTTTGCCTGCTGGCTGCATGTGTATTTGTCTACCTTCATTTCAGGGTGCGTAAATTTGCAGGGCGGCGCGTAATCAGCAAGCTTGAGAAGCAATCTGCGCATGGCATTGAGCTGGATCGACTGCGCAGTGCATTTATTTTTAATACCCGACCCTTGCACAGCATTTTCAGGAAATCACCTGTTGGGTGGGGGAACCGTACCCGCAAACGTCTGCAACGGGTTATCGAGGAAGCAAACCTGCATGTGCAGACACTGAATGACACGTTTACCGACCCGTCAGGTGAGCAGTCGTCACAGGAAAGTACCACACCTCCGTTCGCGGTCGTCGCCCCCGTTAACCAGGAGACGGTTCCAGTGAAGAGCCACGTGGATACTCCGGTAGAAAGTCCCGTGGAGCCCGACCAGGACAGACACGTCCCGTAAATCCTCCTCCCTGTCGTTACAGGTATACCTGTAATCACCTTTTCTATTGTCGGGTGCCGTACTTGCCGGCAGCCTGACAGGCAATTATCTTTAACAATAGATAATTTGTTGCTATATAGGACAAATGGAAGACACATCCACGCATTTGGAGCAGCACAGGCCTGCCGCCTGCCCGGCACTGGTTGGGGATTTGCTAACGGGGCGCCCTGATTCCGAGAAGCAGGTCCTCAAGAAAGCCGCCGACTGGGCAAGCACTGCCCACCATGACCAGCAGCGCGCTTCCGGCGAGCCCTATTACAGTCATGTCCTTGCGGTTGCCGAAATTCTCAAGAGTCTGAATCTGGACTACGAGACGCTCGCTGCGGCCATGTTGCATGATGTGGTCGAGGACACCGCTGTCACCCTTGATGATGTCAGATCGGAATTCGGAACGGTTATTGCACACCTGGTTGATGGTGTCACCAAGATGGAACGCATCGGTGAGTTCCAACCGCTGGACCAGGAAGGCAACCAGGGACATGCGCAGGTTGAAAGCCTGCGCAAGCTGCTGCTGGCCATGGCGGATGATGTGCGGGTCGTCCTCATCAAGCTCGCAGACCGGTTGCACAATATGCGTACACTGCAACATCTGGAGGGCGAGCGGCAGCGACGTATTGCGCAGGAAACGCTGGACATTTATGCGCCACTGGCAAACCGGTTGGGTATCTGGCAAATCAAGTGGGAGCTGGAGGATCTCTCACTGCGCTATCTGGAACCGGATGCGTACCAGCAACTGGCCAGCCAGCTGGACGAGAAGCGTGCGGATCGTGAGCAATATATTAAATATGTCGTTGACACTATCGCCGGCGAGCTGCGGAAAGCAGGTATCAAGGCAAGCATCAGCGGGCGACCAAAGCATATCAACAGCATCTGGCAGAAGATGCAGCGCAAGCAGGTCAGTTTTGACCAGATCTTTGATATGCGTGCTGTCCGTATACTGGTGAAGGAAGAAAAGGATTGCTATGCCGCACTCGGTATTGTGCATGGTCTGTGGCGGCACATACCGAAGGAATTCGACGACTACATTGCAAATCCCAAGAAAAATCTTTACCGGTCACTGCATACAGCAGTGATTGGGCCGGACGGGCATAACCTGGAGATACAGATTCGTACCGAGGAAATGCATCAACATGCCGAGTTGGGTGTTGCTGCCCACTGGCGTTATAAGGAAGGTGGGGGAACGGATGCAGACCATGAAGAAAAGATTGCCTGGTTACGCCAGGTGCTGGAATGGAAGGACGAGGAAGACAGTGCTCACGATTTCGTCGATCGTTTCAAATCCGAGGCCTTTCACGATCGGGTCTATGTACTGACACCACAGGGCCGGATCATTGACCTGCCGCAGGGAGCAACTCCGCTGGATTTCGCCTATGCGGTACACACGGAGGTGGGGCACCGCTGTCGCGGGGCAAAGGTGAATGGCCGCATCGTGCAATTGCCCTACACCTTGCAGAACGGAGAACAGGTCGAGGTGCTGACAGCCCGTCAGGGCGGCCCCAGTCGTGACTGGTTGAATACACACCTGGGCTATCTGAGAACCTCTCGTGCGAGGTCACGGGTACGTTCATGGTTCAAGCGCCAGGACTATGAACACAATCTCGCTGCGGGCCGTAGTATTCTGGACCGGGAACTCCACCGCCTGGGGATTAATGACATGTCCATGGATAAACTTGCCAACCGTTTCAGGCACACTCAGGTTGACGAGTTCCTGGAAGCGGTAGGCCATGGTGATATTACAGCAGGCAATCTCGCCAACGCGCTCAATGAACTGGTTCCGCGGCAGTCAGCACTGGAAATACAGCGTCCCCGGCTGGCGAGAAAAGAACATTCAACGACTACCGGTGGTTTCAAGGTTCTCGGTGTGGGTAATCTGCTGACCTCCACTGCGCGTTGTTGCAGCCCGGTACCGAATGACCCGATTATCGGGTATATAACACGCGGGCGCGGCGTCACAATTCACCGTCAGGACTGTGGCAATGTGTTACGACTGCAAGGTGAAGACCGTGACCGCTTGATTGAGGTGGAGTGGGGTAGCGCATCTGATGAAAGCTACCTGGTTGATATTGCAGTAGAGGCTTATGACCGTTCAGGCCTGTTGCGGGATATAACGGCGGTTTTGGCCAATGACAAAATTAACCTTAACGGAGTCAATACGGCGACAGATGAGCGCGATGGTATTGCAAGAATGAGTCTGACACTGGAGATAGCAGATATTGGTCAGCTGAGTCGAGTGCTGACAAAGATCGGGCAGCTACCCAATGTGGTGGAGGCGCGCAGGAAGGTGTAGGCGATTGCTGGGCTATTTTCTGCGACGACGGGTGATGATCATACCTGACAGACCCAGTCCGGTCAGGGCAAGTCTCCTGGTCTCGGGAATTGGTGAGGTTTTCTGGCTGGCACCCTATAGATTGCCCTTATTGGCTTCTTTACCATAGGTAATGAGGCGCAGTAGCTGATGCCGGACAGGGTGAGCGAGCGAACTTGAAAGCGGTTAGCTAACCGCCTTGTACTTTTCTTAAGAGTACCAGGCCGGATATGGTGAAGCCAAAGATCCAGACGGTATCCAGCAGGCTAAATGCGGTCTTGCCATCTGTCTTGCTGCTACCCTGTGTTGAGCTGTCTGTGACAGTCAGGCTGGGCGTTTCACGGGGGTAATAATTATCGGAGATTTGTTCAGCCTTTGCGAGTGCTGATAGAAGAATAAGGGTGATACACAGGTATACAGCAGCAGCTGGATATTTGTATTTCATGTAACAATCCTTGTCCACTTATTTTGTTCGATTGCGTTCTGTCATTGAAGCAATACGAATAAATACTCTAAACTATTCCAGTGCGAGTCTCAATAAGACGCAAGTACTAGAATGAAGCAACGACCAGATAGTTAAACGGGATTCAGTCGCAAATTGCGATAGCCTGGCGACAGGAAGAAAATATATGACAATTATCTGTTTACAATGAGAAACTTGATTTTCTGTACAGTATTGTGGTTTTCCTGCAGTATCGCAGCAGGTGAAAAGCCGTATGCCCCTGCAAGTCTTCCGGGGGCAACCATACTTACCGCTGAAGAGGTGATAAACCTGATTCTTGCGGATCCGGATCTGATCGTCATCGATTCCAGAAAAAAAACAGAATACATCAAAGGCCACATTGAGGGGGCCATCAATATCCTGAATACGGAGCTGGTACTTGAGGATCTGGATTTAATTGTCCCCGACAGGACCACGGCGCTGCTTTTCTACTGCAACGGGGTGCGCTGTCTGAGAAGTTCAGATTCCATTACCAGAGTTGTTGGCTGGG
>JASJGW010000310.1:0-10010 GCA_033791305.1 Gammaproteobacteria bacterium
GATGCCGTCAACCGATTGTGGCGTACCAAAGGGGGTAAAGCCCGCAAGAACAAGAAACCTTATCTCTTCAACCATAAGGCACTGGCCAAGGTCTTTCGCGCCAAGCTGCTGGATGCTATCACCGACGAAGGGCTAGCTTTACCTGCAAGTTATCCAGAAACATGGGTCGTGGATTGCAAATCGGTTGGCACAGGTGAGAAGGCTTTAGTCTACCTGGGGCGTTATCTTTATCGCGGCGTCATTCGGGAGAAAGACATTGTCTCCTGCAAGGCAGGCAAAGTGACCTTCCGTTATCAAAACAGCAAGACAAAGCAATGGGAATTCCGGACCGTCTCAGGTGCAAAATTCTTATGTCTGGTTCTCCAGCATGTGCTGCCCAAGGGGTTCCGGCGGGCACGGAATTTCGGCTTTTTGCACCCCAACAGCAAGCGCCTGATTCACTTGCTTCAATTACTCGTTGGACTGGATCCGACGCGCGCATTAGCGTTGATTAAAAAACGGCCTGTGCTGCCTTGTCCTTGCTGTGGTGCAAAGATGAAGATTATAGAAACCCGACTTCCGCCGTTCTTCAGATTTGACACCCTCGGGATAACGTGACCGGAAGGCGATCGACATTGATGATGTAAACGCAAACAGCCAGCGCAGGAGAAATTAAAGCAGCCAGTAGGGTTGATCCATGCGCTCGGCCAAAATAAGCCTGTAATGAACAGATTATCGTCTGTTGTAGTGTCACCTTGCCGCAATGGCAAACGTATCAATGAACTGTGTGGATTTGTAGATCGCCGCGAACCCTCAATCCCAGCAAGACCGAAAAAGGTATTTTCCTATAGCGCTCCACCCCTTCGGAAGCAACGGGCTCGTCCAACAAACGGTTCAGATTGTGGTTCGTTCCTCACACAATCTAACCTTATTCGTTATGTGTTTTAACCATAAAAACATCCGTGTTCGTCTTTCTCTACCAATGCCAAAGATTCCTCTAACGAACCAACCTCTGGCGTTGGGGTGTAACTATGCCATTTCATATCTGCGCGTTGCCAATATACCTTCCATAACCCGCTTTTTTTCACGTAGGTAGTTTTTGCAACCATTTCTTCTATCTTCTCTTCCGGTTTTTTCCACAATGGGCGTATCTCAAATATTTCGATACTCTGATCACTGATACGATAGCTCAGGTCTACCTGATTCCTTACATGCGGGGGTGGCCTGTGCTTTTCTATATACGTTCCCACTAACTTCTCGCACCGCTTGGTTTCGAACTCGCTTATAGCCATATCTTTCTACTGACCAATAATGCCCATGGTTTTTTTACACATAATTACAACTAGATGACCTAAACAATAAACACCAGATTTTTCATTTAGACAAATAGTGGCTTTTCCTGCAAACAACACAATTAGTTTTGCTCATAATAGTTTGCCCAAATTAAAAAGCAAACTTTACACCGATGCAAAATGGATCAGCCACGACTTCTTGACCGTGTACGGGAAGCCATACGGGTCGGACATTACAGTCTGCGTACAAAATAGTCCTATATTCACTGGATTCGCCACTTCATACTTTTTCATGACAAACTCCACCAGGAGACCATGGGTGAACCGGAAATTAGTCGATTCCTGGCACACCTTGCCGTCGACCGCAAGGTGGTGGCGCCCTCAATCCAGAATCAGGCCTAGTCTGCGCTACTGTTTCTTTATCAGAAAGTACTGGAACACAAACTCGACTGGCTTGTAGACGTTGTTCGCGCAAAACGACCGCATCGCTTACCGGCAGTTCTGACGCAAATCGAGATTATATCTCCACTTGCTGAAATAAACGGTGTCAATGGGCTTGTTGCCCACATGCTTTCGCCAGATACACGTGCGTTCAGGGAAGGGCGACAAGGAGCGGCTTACCATTCTGGCAGACCAGCTAAACAAGACACATCAACTGCATCAGTGTGATTTACATGAGGGTTTCGGTGAAACAAGGTTGCCCTGTGCCCTTTCGAAGAAGGGCCCGAATGCCGGCAGGGAGTGGGGCTGGCAGTCCGCTGGCTAGCGCCTAATCCCGGACTCGTTACACTATAATGCAGATACGTATAGCTTACCCACACTTAATCCTTGTACAAATAATGACCATGCCTCGACTCAATATGGACTTTAGTGCACCGGTGACAGTTCTGCCATCCGAACAGGAATGGTTCACCAGCCCGGCCGACGGTGTCTCACGCGCACCCCTGGAACGCGTCGCACCCGAGTCCGGCCATACCACCAGCCTGGTCACCTTTGATCCCGGCGCCAGCTTTCCTGAACACACCCATCCCCTGGGTGAAGAACTCTTGGTATTGAAGGGCACATTCTCGGATGAGTTTGGCGAGTACACCATGGGTACCTACATTCGCAATCCGCCGGGCTCTAAACACTCGCCCTTTACCCGCGATGGGTGCAAGCTGTTTGTGAAACTGGACCAGTTTCACCCGGATGATACGGCACATGTCGTGGTGCGCCCGGAAGACCATCAGTGGCAGAACGGTATTGGCAACCTGATGGTTTTGTCCCTGCACGAATTCCAGACGCAGCATACAGCACTGGTCTACTGGCCGGCACACGAGAAGTTTCAGCCGCACCAGCACTGGGGTGGTGAAGAGATACTGGTCATATCCGGTAAGTTCATAGATGAGCACGGCGACTACCCTACCGGCACCTGGATACGCAGCCCGCATTTAAGCAAGCACTGCCCCTATGTCGAGGAAGAAACCCTGATCCTGGTAAAAACCGGTCACCTGCCGGAAGTATAACCGGCAGAGCACTGGCTCAAGGCCGCCCTGGGCGCTCCCCGGTCTTGTCAAACAGGCCCAGCTTCTCGCGAAACAGCGCCGATATATCCTCATCACCATAACCGGCCGCCATCAGGCGCCGATAGTGAATCAGTGTCATTTCGACCACTGGCAAGGCGACATCAAACTGTTCTGCCATGTGCTTGCAGATCGCCAGGTCCTTGTGATGCAGGGCCACGCGAAAACCGGGATCATACTTGCCCTGCGTCATGGTGGGCCCGCGGTGGTCCAGAAACCAGTTACCCGCGGCACCGGAACCGGTGACCTCGATGACCTTCCCCAGCGGCAATTCCAGGGCGTTTGCAAATGCCAGCGCCTCTGTCACCGCCTGGTTGATACCCGCAGCCATCAACTGGTTGACCGCCTTGGTGGCCTGCCCGGCACCGACAGGACCCATGTGTTCAACGCGCCCGGCAAGTGCATTCAGTACCGGTGTGACACGTTCGATACTAGCCGCATCACCACCAATCATCATGGCCAGCGTCCCATTGCGAGCACCTTCTATGCCACCGGATACCGGCGCATCAAGAAACACCGCACCAACTGCTTGCAGCAGGTCAGCCGCATGCACCGCCGTCTCCCGACTGACTGTCGAGGTATCAAGCACCACCGTGCCTGCTTTCACTCCCGGCAACAGGGCCTGCACCATTTCCAGCACATCTGCGTCAGCCGAAACAGACAGCACCACCAGTTCGCAGCAACTTGCCAGTGCAGCGGGATCGGCGGCGGCAGCAGCACCGAGTTCACCGGCAAGCTGGTCTGCCGTTGCGCACGTCCGGTTCCACACTGTCTCCAGGTAACCCGCCAGGTGCAGGTTACGTGCCATGGGGGCACCCATGGCGCCCAGTCCAATCACACCGGTTCTCATTATTGTACCTCGTACAACGTTCGTATTCCGGGCATCACTCGTCGTCACACCAGCGCGCAATCTCTGCACGCGCTCTGGCCTCTGTGGCCGCACGCTCTTCGAAACTCAGGTCAACACGCTTTCCTGCACCATCAATCTCGTAAACACGGCTTGCCTGTGTCACGCCCCGTTCGTAATTCCTTGCTCTTGCGCAGTTGTTTATACGCTTTTCCTGCTCGGCCTTGAGCTCTGCTTCCACGCGCTGCGCTTGCGCGTGTTCTGCCTCGTAAGCGCGCAACAGGCGTTGTGTCTTGTCCATGCGCCTGGCGCCATCCTCGCTGACCACCGGCGCCGGCCGGGGGGTAATGATGGTAGAACCACCTGCACATGGCCTGTCACCATAACGGGTCTTGCCCTGTGCATCGGTACACTTGTAAATCTCTGCCATGGCGCCAGTACTGACCAGCAACACCAGACCGGCAACCACCACCTGAACAGACCCGCTCATGGCTGCCGCAACCGGTCGAGGCACAGGCGCTGTCGTTCATCAAACAGGTGTTTAGACCCGATGCTGACAGCCGCCAGCGTCCCCAGCCCGGTACCAGCGGCAATCAGAAACATGATCAGGATCTGGTATTTCACTGCTTCCACCGGCGGCGCACCGGCCAGAATCTGCCCGGTCATCATACCCGGCAGACTGACAATGCCCGCAGCCGCCATGGCATTAATAATAGGAATCATACCGCTGCGCACAGCCTGTCGCCGGTAATCCGAGATGGCAGCATCCCCGCTCTCGCCAAGCATCAAACGTGCCTCAATAATATTACGTTGCTCCCAGGCCGTGTGGGTCAAGCGGTCCATCGCAATAGCAATTCCGCTCATGGTATTGCCAAGCAGCATGCCGAGTAACGGGATTGCGTACTGCGGGTCATACCAGGGGTCTTCACCCAGAATCACGACGAGCGCAAACACCGTGATCGCAAATGAAGACAGGAACATTGAAAACGTGCCGGTCGCATAGCCTCGCCAGCCCTTGAAGCGTCGCTCCTGCCGCATCATGACCTCACGGCCGGCAATGAACAGCATGACAAATGCCAGCAAGCTTACCCAGACGAAGCTGACATTTGCAAATAATACCTTGAGCACCAGTCCGATCAGGGTCAGCTGCACAGCCGTCCTGACTGCTGCAATCAGCAACTGACGGCTGATATCCGACTGCAGCCGGATCGACACCAGTGCCAGCATCAGCACCAGGGCTGCCGCAACAAGCAAATCGATATAACTCAACTCAGCCATTGCCGCCCCTCTATGTCACGTGGCTGCAACATGCCATCACTCATCTCGTAATAACGATTGGCAACCCGTGTAACCTGCTCCTGATCATGGCTTACCCAGATGACGGCCGCCTTGTGTATACGACGAAATTCTGTAATCAGCGTTTCAACTCGCCGGGTGTTGACAGGATCCAGGTTGGCCGTCGGTTCGTCCAGCAACAAAACCTGTGGCCGGTTTGATAACAGGCGCATCAAGGCCAGGCGTTGCTTTTCACCACTTGAAAGCCGGGTAACCGATTGCTCAAGTATGCTCTCGGGCATGCCAATGCGATCCAGCGGTAACGGTACGCCATCCCGGAAATGGTTTTTTACCTGTGGTAGCCACCAGCTGCTTTCAGGGGGCAGCAGGCCTACCCTTGTTCGCCAGGCACCCGGCGGAATGACCGCAGCAGGCTCGCCCTGCAGAAATGCCTGTCCTTCATGGGGATCAAGGTCGGCAATAGCACGCAACAGCAGTGACTTGCCGCTACCGGATGGCCCGGAAATGCACAGACAATCACCTTCATCAACTGCCAGCGTCACCGGCCCCACCATCAGACGGCGCAGTTGGTTGATTTGCAGCAACGGCGGTGTTTTACTCACATGCGCTCCCTAACAAACACAGAGGTCATTATGTCAGAACCCGTTATCGCACAAAAAGCACCGTACCCTGTAGAACTGGAACCCGGAACCTACTGGTGGTGCGCCTGCGGCAAATCACAGAACCAGCCGTTTTGCGATGGTTCACACAAGGATACAGACTTTACACCGGTTAAATTTGAAATTACGGAAAAAACCACGGTATACCTGTGCGGCTGCAAGCACAGTAACGACAAGCCGTTTTGTGACGGCACACATAACAAGCTCTGACCTTGGCGGGTCAGGCACAATTCGCGGATACAATCCGCTCCTACAGGTGGTCGATGGGTGTAGGAGCGCTTTGCAAGCGCAATTTAATCTACCTTATCAGTTCTGGATTTCATGGTTTCGCCCATTCGGGCGAGGTACTTTCTTTGGCAGCTCAAAGAAAAGTACATGAGCTCCGGGGCATGCAAGAGAAAGTACCTCGCCATTCATGGCGAAACCCGACCTGAAAACAAAAACAAACGAAAAAAAACGGGCGCCGTAGCGCCCGCTCTTAAACTACATCGAGAAATAACCCCTACAAGTTATAACCCGTCTCATCATGCAGCACGAGGTCCAGACCCTGGGTCTCTTCATCCTCGCCAACACGCAGCCCGATGACGGCATCAACCAGCTTGAGGATTATCCAGCTGAGAACACCGCAATACACAATGGTTACGGCCACACCGACAAACTGCACCCAGACCTGACCACCCATGGTCATGCCCTCTGCCAGACCGACACCACCGAGAATACCGACAAACACACCAGCCAGCAGTGTACCCAGGATGCCACCCATACCATGGACCGGGAACACGTCGAGGGAATCATCGATCTTCAACGTGTGTTTCAGAAACGCCGTCGCACTGTAACAGACCACACCGGCAGTGGCACCGATGATCAGTGCACCAACCGGACCCACAAATCCCGACGCCGGTGTGATGGTACCGAGGCCAGCCACCATGCCGGTGACAATACCCAGGACACTTGGCTTGCCGTGACGAATCCATTCCATCGCCATCCATGCCAGTGAACCGGCGGCAGCGCTGATGTGCGTCACCAGCATGGCCATGCCGGCATCGCCATTGGCAGCCAGCGCACTGCCAGCATTGAAACCGAACCAGCCCACCCACAGCATACCGGCACCGATAACCGTCATCGTTAGATTGTGTGGCGGCATCTGCGTCTTTCCAAACCCCTTGCGCGGACCCAGCACAATAGCGGCCACCAGCGCCGCGACACCGGCATTGACATGTACGACAGTGCCACCGGCGAAGTCCAGCAGTCCCATGTCACCCAGCCAGCCACCGCCCCATACCCAGTGGGTAACCGGGGCATACACCACCACCAGCCAGATGGCTGAGAACCACAGCATCGCTGAAAACTTCATGCGTTCAGCAAAGGCACCGACAATCAGGGCCGGTGTAATGATCGCAAACGTCAGCTGGAACATGGAAAAGACTGTTTCGGGTATAGTAGGTGCAATAGGATTTATGCTGTCACGGGCAATACCACCCAGCATCAACTGATCAAGGTTGCCGATCCACTTGTTCATGCTGCCACCGTCACCAAAGGCCAGACCATAGACAAACACCAGCCACATGATGGAGACCATGCAGGTAATCGCAAAACACTGCATCAATACTGACAGTACATTCTTGCTGCGTACCAGTCCGCCGTAAAACAGTGCCAGTCCTGGAATGGTCATGAACAACACCAGCACGGTCGACGTCAGAATCCATGCGGTATCACCCGTATTTAATTCGTCGGCCAGTGCCATCGATGGCAGCAAACCAACCAGGACAGTCAGCATGACAGCCGCATACCCCTTCGTTATTTGAAGGTTCATGTTTTTTTCTCCCGCTTTATTCCACGTTATTCTGGATTTTTTGCCTAGAGTGCATCCGGGCCGGTCTCGCCGGTGCGGATACGAATGGTCTGCTCCAGGCTGGACACAAAGATCTTGCCGTCACCGATCTTGCCAGTGTTGGCGGCATTGCTGATTGCATCAATGACCTGGTCGGCCTTGTCGGCCGCAATACCTATTTCAATCTTGACCTTGGGCAGAAAATCCACCACGTACTCGGCACCACGATACAGCTCGGTATGCCCCTTCTGACGGCCAAAACCTTTTACTTCGGTCACCGTAATGCCCTGCACCCCGATCTCTTGTAATGCCTCGCGAACATCTTCGAGTTTGAAGGGTTTAATAATTGCGGTAATCAATTTCATATTTTCCTCCGGTTATACGAATACCCCTGATCCGTGGGGCATCATACCAAAGGAGACACCGGGATAGTGCTTGCGGTTTTGGAAAAAAAACGGGCGCCGAAGCGCCCGTCAATGCCAACATTTGTTTTATTTAAGAATTACTTACCCGAGCCCTGTGAGCCCACAAATTCCGGGTAGGCCTCCAGACCGCACTCGGACAGATCGACGCCGGCATACTCTTCTTCCTCGCTGACACGAATGCCGATAATCATCTTGATGACGAACCAGGTAATCAGGCTGGCAACAAAGGTCCAGGCAAAAATGACCCCGATACCAGTTAGCTGCCCCATGAGTGTTGCTTCTTCATTCGAGATCACAACAGCAAGCACACCCCACATGCCTACGGTACCGTGTACCGAGATAGCACCGACCGGATCGTCAAGCTTCATCCGGTCTAGGCCGAGAATGGAAAATACCACCAGCATACCGCCCAAAGCACCGATTCCAGTTGCAAGTAGAGGAGCAGGACTCAGCGGATCAGCTGTAATGGCTACCAGACCAGCCAGCGCACCGTTAAGTGCCATGGTCAGGTCAGTCTTGCCGAACAGCAGACGGGCTACCAGCATTGCAGCAATCACACCACCGGCTGCTGCCATGTTGGTATTGACGAATACCAGCGCAACGGCATTGGCTTCTTCGATATTGGAAAGTTTCAATTCGGAACCACCATTGAAACCGAACCAGCCAAGCCACAGGATGAAGGTACCCAGTGTCGCCAGCGGCATGTTACAACCAGGGATCGGACTGATGGAACCATCTGCACGATACTTGCCCTTGCGTGCACCAAGTAACAGCACACCTGCAAACGCAGCAACAGCACCACATAAATGCACTGTACCAGAGCCAGCAAAGTCAAAATAACCAATGCCAAATTCATCGCCAGTTAACAAACCACCACCCCAGTTCCAGAAACCCTGCATAGGATAGATAAAACCGGTCATGACGACCGCAAAGATCAGGAACGCCCACAGCTTCATGCGCTCGGCAACGGCACCGGAGACAATCGACATGGCAGTTGCCACGAAGACCACCTGAAAGAAAAAGTCTGACAGGCCGGAGTAATATTTTTCTCCGCCACTGGCAAGAACATCCTCTACGCTGTGGTCGCCACGCCCCAGGATGTCTCCAAAACCTGGCCACCAGGTGTTCACCATCTCGGCCGGGTACATGATGCTGTAGCCCATCAGCATGTACATGATACAGGCCACGGCAAACAGAGAGATGTTTTTAGTCAGGATTTCGGCCGTGTTTTTCGCACGCACCATTCCAGCCTCAAGCATTGAAAAGCCTGCGGCCATCCACATAACGAGTGCACCAGCCACCAGAAAATAGAAGGTATCCAGCGCATAACTTAGTTCAGTTAATGCATCCACAATTTATTCCTCCATGTGCTTGATTAGAGCGCGTCCGGACCGGTTTCACCGGTACGAATACGGACTGTCTGTTCAAGACTGGAAACGAAAATCTTGCCATCGCCGATCTTGCCCGTGTTGGCCGCCCTGGAGATGGCTTCAATGACCTTGTCGACCATATCCGCTGCCACGGCTGCCTCGAGTTTTACCTTGGGCAGAAAATCAACCACGTATTCCGCACCGCGATAAAGTTCCGTGTGACCCTTCTGACGTCCGAAGCCTTTTACCTCGGTCACGGTAATGCCCTGCACACCGATCTCCGAGAGGCCCTCACGAACATCATCGAGCTTGAAGGGCTTGATGATTGCTGTTACGAGTTTCATGAGTATTACTCCTTAGTATTTAAGAATGCCTGCCTGCATGGCAGGCCATGGCCAGGTGAATTAAAGACTCTTGCTGACGCTAAACACGAGCGTTGATTCACAGGCATTTGCCCTGAAGCAGTCTCTATTATTGTCCAGGTCGGTATCAATGTAGGACAGGTCGAAATCCAGGTCCCACATGGACTTGGACACACCGAGACTCCAGTCCGTGTAGTTGTCTGCAGTACTGGAAAAGAATCCGGCCTTTGTGATGGAACCGTCATCAATGGTCTGGTAACCAAAGTGTGCGTTCAGGGTGATGTCGTAAGGCAGGCCATATGAACCTCCCAGGTCATAGTAGAAGGCCGTGCCTGATTCACCGAAATAGTCATTACTGTAGGACACTTTACCACTCAGGGATACCGG